>JAFAQG010000192.1 GCA_019246575.1 Acidobacteriaceae bacterium | reverse complement strand
CCGAATCCTTTCGCAGAGACAGGTTCTCCGGAGGGCTTGGGTTGCAGAGTCGCGACAACCGCGGCGTCGGCGATGAGATATTTCTTTGCCGCGCGGTTGACGTCGTCTACCGTGACTCGCTTAATAGCTTCTACGTCTTCGTCCGGCGATTGGCGTCCTTCATCGGCCAGCGCCTGGGACCAGAGCGCAGCGAGATTCGTGATCGAATTACGTCCAAACTCCGCGCTTGCGACCTCGGCCTTCTTGGCGGCCTCGACCAGATCGGCCGGAACACCGTTCTTTGCGTAATCGAATACGATCTTCTGCACTTGATTGTTCGTGGCGGTTGCGTCGCCGCCGGGCGGGATGGCGGCAAGCGCCAACGCCGCGCTCGCCTTCGGGTAGGTCTCAAATAAGGCGAATTCGGTACCGAGAGCTTTGCCCTGAGGGACGAGCCCGTACAGGTTTGCGCGCTGGCTCGAGAGAACGTCGGCTAACACCCGAGCGGCGGCGAACTCGGGGCTCGCCGTACCAGGAAACCGGAAGGAAACTGTTGTGAGTGTATACGGAAGATTGCTGTCGAGAGTGAAGGATTCTTTCTTCACCGCTTGCAGGCTGACTTCGGGGTGAGCGGGGACATGTTTACGCGGGATGACGCTATAGTACTGCTTGATTTTGCCTAACGTGTCCGCCGGATCGACGTCACCGCTGATGACGAGAATGGCGTTATTCGGTGCGTACCATTTGTCGTAGAAGGCCTTCAGCATGGCCGCAGTTGTCTTATCGAAGGACTCTCTTGTTCCAAGCGCATCCTCTTCGTAGGGGGTGCCGGCGAACAGGTCGTGATTGAGCCGCACGATGAGCTTGTAGGTCGGATTGGACAGATCGCGCGAGACCTCCTGTT
This sequence comes from Acidobacteriaceae bacterium, assembly GCA_019246575.1. The sequence continues at coordinate 1,990 of JAFAQG010000192.1, read as the reverse complement.
CGATTGCTCCTCGCTCCTGCGCCCATTGATCCTCGAGGTCCTGTACGCCTGCCATGCACGCCGCATCCAAACGCAGGGCGATGTCCAGGTCTCGGGCAGGAACGGTTACGTAGTATTGGGTGATGGTCTGCTGCGTGTCGGCATCCATGTAGCCGCCGAGCTGTGCGTAAATAGCGGCGATCTGATCGGCGGTTAGATCGTGGCAACCGCGAAACGTCATGTGCTCCTGTGCGTGGGCGGTTCCCGGGAAGCCGGCCGGGGTCTCCTGTGCGCCGACGAGATAGTTGTCCTCGACGGTTGCGACAGGCGCGAGCGGATCGCGAACAATGATGACGCGCAGCCCATTATCGAGCGTTGCGCGCGTCACATCGCTGGTGTTTGAAGTTTGCGCATTCAATTGCGGAGTAAGCGCGGTCACCAGCACGAACACCGCGCAGAAAGAAACACGTAATTGCATGTAGGAGCTATCCTCAGCTTACGGTACGGCGCAATTTGCTGATGCGAAAACCAATGGGAAGCGCAGACGCCTGTGCGTGCCGGTCGGCGCGAGTCGGGCGGTATCATAATGCCTCATGGCGACTACGGCCGAAATCTCAAGGTTGCCGTTGACGTCGCTCAGCGAAGAAGAGCGATGGTTTCGAGATTCGGTGCGGCAGTTTGCAACAGAGCGCGTTCTGCCACATTCGCGCGAGATGGACGAAAAAGGGAAGTTTCGTCCCGAACTGCTGGGCGAAATGTTCGAGCTCGGGCTCATGGGCATCGATGTCAAGGAAGAACACGGCGGACAGGGTGGGTCCTTTTTTCAATCGATCCTCGCGATCGAGGAGCTGGCGAAAGTCGATCCATCGGCGTCGGTGATTGTGGATGTCCAGAACACGTTAGTGAACAACGCTATCGAGCGCTGGGGATCCGTGGAGCAGAAGCGGCGGTATCTCCCACAGCTCGCAAAAAGTGCCACGGGTGCGTACGCGTTATCGGAAGCCCAGTCCGGGTCCGATGCGTTTGCCCTGAGTACGAGAGCAGTGCGGGACAACTCCGGCTATAGACTCTCCGGGCGTAAGCTGTGGATCACCAATGCTGCGGAAGCAGAACTGTTCCTGATATTCGCAACGATTGATCCGTCGGCGGGCTATCGCGGGATTACTTCTTTCATCGTCGAACGAAACACTCCGGGGTTTCAGATTGGCAGGAAAGAAGACAAGCTGGGAATCCGTGCGTCGTCAACGTGCGAGCTCATTTTGGATTCGGTGTCTGTCGGGGCAGATGCGGTCATGGGTGAGCCCGGGAAGGGTTACAAGATCGCGATCGAAACTCTGAATGAGGGTCGGATCGGGATTGCCGCGCAGATGCTCGGGTTGGCCGAGGGAGCGCTGCAGCACGCACTTCGGCACGCGCGTGAACGAAAGCAGTTCGGTAAACGGATCGGCGATTTTCAGGGTGTTCAGTTTCAGTTAGCCGAGATGGCGACCAACATTGAAGCAGGGCGGCTATTGGTGTACAACGCGGCACGACTGCGAGATGCCGGCCAGCCATTCGTTACCGAAGCCGCTATGGCGAAATACTTCTGCTCTGAAATGGCTGAGAACGCGGCATCAAGAGCGGTCGAAGTGCTCGGCGGGGTTGGCTTTACGAAGGATTATCCAGTTGAGAAGCTCTATCGAGATGCGAAGATCGGGCGAATCTACGAGGGCACAAGCAACATGCAACGCGTGACCATCGCCAAGTCTCTGTTCGATGGCAAGTGATTGGAACCGCGCACGGCTTCTGAAGCATCTGATTAGAGAACAGTGTCAACGATGTTACGCCGTAGTCTTGCGCTTGTACTCGGGTTTGCCGGAGTCATGGCGCTCGCCTCAGCCCAGGACAAGCCCGCGCCGGAGAAAAAGCCGGATCCCACACCCGAGCAGATTCAGGAGATTATCAAGAAATTCACGCAGAAAGAGACTGAGTTTGCGATTGCGCGCGAAAACTACACGTACCGGCAGTCCAG
>JAFAQG010000161.1 GCA_019246575.1 Acidobacteriaceae bacterium | reverse complement strand
AGCCTCGGGGTACAGTCCTTCGTGACCACGGAACTGCGGCGTACCGGGCGAACGCACACCGCCGAGACAGTAGCAAGAGAGATCTCGGTACTGCGGGGGGCCGGCATTGAGAACATAAACCTCGATCTCATTGCGGGCCTGCCTGGACAGTCGCGAGAGTCATGGAACGAATCTCTCGACTGGATCGATCGGCTTCAGCCTCCGCACGTCTCGGTTTACGTATTCGAGATCGACGAAGACAGCCGTCTTGGCAAAGAATCGCTGCTCGGTGGCGACCGATACGGGGCCGGCCTACTGCCGAGCGATGATCTGGTTGCCGAACTGTACGAAATCGCGATATCTCGACTCGAGAAAGTTGGGCTTCGCCGCTACGAAATTTCGAACTTCGCTCGTGAGGGCTGGGAATCAAGGCATAACCTGAAATACTGGCAGCTCGAGCCGTACGCCGGCTTTGGATTGGATGCGCATTCCTTCGATGGCGAGTCGCGCTGGAGCAATCCGGATGACCTGGATGCCTATCTCAGCGGCACACGGCGCGACATTCGAACGCCAGCGAATGTTTCCGAGGAGCGGTTTTTTGTTGGCTTACGGTTGTCACGCGGCATTGCACCGACGGCCGAGGAGCGGTCGCGATACGCTCAGCCGATTGCAAAATGGGTCGCGGCTGGGATGCTCGTCGAGGAAGATGGCCGGCTGCGGCTATCCGATCAGGGGGTATTGTTGTCCAACGAGGTACTTCAGGAGTTTATCGTCGATGATTGATTTGCGTAGCGATACTGTTACGAAGCCAACGGAAAAAATGCGAGCCGCCATCGCGGCGGCCGAGGTTGGCGATGACGTGTATGGCGAGGACCCGACCATAAACCGGTTGGAGAAACGCTCCGCCGAGATTTTCGGCAAAGAGGCCGGTCTCTTTGTGCCGACCGGCACCATGGGCAACACAATCGCGATCAAAATCCACACGAACCACGGCGAAGAAGTAGCGTGCGAGGCGCGATCGCACATCGTCGATTGGGAATTGTCGATGATGGCCTGGTTTTCAGGCTGCATTCCGCGCACCATCTCGGGCAATCGTGGAATTCTGAGCTGGCCGCAGATCGAGACTGTGCTACGGCCCAAAGGACCCCACAACGCCCCGACAACTCTGGTGGCGCTTGAAAACACGCACAACATGGGTGGCGGGACAGTTTATCCACTCGATAGTCTCGACGAGATTTGCATGGAGGCTCACAGGCGCGGTTTGAAGGTGCACATGGACGGCGCTCGTATTTTCAATGCCTCAGTTGCACTCGGTGTGCCTGTTTCGCGAATAGCGCGTGACGCCGACACGGTGATGTTCTGCTTGTCGAAAGGGCTTGGCGCGCCGGTTGGCTCGCTGCTCGTCGGGGACGAGGAGGCGATCGCCCGAGGGCGAATGTATCGCAAACGGCTGGGCGGCGGCATGCGGCAGGCGGGTGTACTTGCCGCGGCGGGATTGATTGCGCTTGAAGAATCTCCTGCTCTGCTCGAAAAAGATCACCGCAATGCACGCGAGCTCGCAAAAGAGCTGGCCGCGATTCCGGGGATCGAGATCGACCCCGCCGACGTGCAGACCAACATTTTGATCTTCGATATTTCGGATCTGGGCGTTGCGACATCGGTGTTCAGCCGCGAACTGAAGAACCGGGGCGTGCTGGCAAACGGAATTAACGCCCGTCAGATGAGGATGGTCACGCACTCGGACGTATCTCGCGAGGATTGCCGACGCGCAGCCGAAATCGCCGGCGAGGTCGCGGCGGTTGTGGGGACCGGACGCGCGGTCGCGCTACATTGATTCCGCTGTGCTACAACGCACAGATGCACTTCCTTTTGTTCTATGACGTCGTGGACAACTATACGGAAAAGCGTAAGCCGGTTCGCGCCGCGCACTTTGCGCATGCTCAGAAGGCGTACGATGCAGGTCAACTCGTTCTCGCAGGTGCGCTCGAAGAGCCCGTCGATGGGGCCGTCCTTGTATTCCGAGGACCCACCTCCGCCAGTGCGGAGGCATTCGCAAAGAACGATCCCTATGTCCTGAATGGCCTCGTGAAGCAGTGGCGCGTTCGGAAGTGGAGCACGGTTCTGGGCGACGGCGAATCGCTTCCCAAGTTGGATTGAAGATGGCCGGCCCGGGCGCAATTCCCCTGTTTTTGATAACATCCTGAGAATGCTGATCTTAGCGGCTGTCCTAGCTATCTTAGTTTACGGTTTGATAGCGCCTATGTTGGGGGCGCTCCTTCCGACGTATGGGCTCACAGGCGACCAAGAGGGCACACTCGCGATGGTGCAGGCATTAGGGCTTGTGCTGGCATCGCTCGCGGCAGGTCCTGTCATCGACAAGCGCGGGAACAAATCCGCTCTCGTTGTGGGGCTGTTACTGGTTGCTGGTTCGTTGTTCGCAGCTCCCAATGCAGGCTCGTTCGCCGGGTTGCTGGCTGTATATTTCATCCTCGGCATAGGCGGCGGCATTGTGGTTACGGGCGCGAATGCGCTAGTTGGAGCAGTGGAGCCGACGCGCCGTGGTTCGGCGCTGAACTTTTTAAATTTGTTTTTCGGGCTCGGCGGCATACTGACGACCTATGCAGCAAGTCACTTGTTCACGCCCGTTACTCTCTGTTATTCCATTGCGACGCTCACGGTCATAGTGCTGGCTGTGAACATCGCGACGAAGATGCCTGCCGGTGAAATCGGATTCCGACTCTCTGAACTTCCAACGCTACTTTCAAATCCTGCTCTTCTTCTGCTCTCGTTTTTTCTGTTTCTGTACGTTGCGTGCGAAGTCGGGATGTGGAATTGGTTGAACAGTTACTTACTTTCGAGAAACTTCGATCCGGGTAGGGCGGGTAGCGTAGTCAGCTACGGATTTGCCTTCGGACTGTTAGTGGGCCGGCTGATCATATCGCGGGTCTTACTCCGTGTTCCTTCAGTTGTCGTTATCTTTTTCGCGGCGATACTTATTGCGATCACGACATTCATTATGCTGCGGCTCGAATCCCAAGCGGCAATAACCATTGCGGTATTCTGTGCGGGATTGAGCATGGCTCCGGTGTTTCCGACGACGCTGGCCATTACAGGCGACACGTTCCAGCGAGGGGTGGCAACCGCGATGGGCGTTGTCATCACTTGCGGATGGATCGGACTTGCGGTGAGCTCACCTATCATCGGCCACATCAAGAACGCCAGCAGTCTAAGGAACGCGCTGCTGGTGATTCCGGGTTGTGCGCTTATTATGATCCTGGTCAGCCTCGCACTACGGGCATCCGTACGCCGGCCGGTGATGGCGGCATAAGAAACCGTAAACGCGTCGCTCGGACAAACCGTCCGATACTCGAATGGTGAAGTTTAGCTGTATTTGGGCCGTAGTGGCCGTGCTCGCGGGGGCGGAAGATATCACGCCTCGCGTGGGCCCGATCGAAATCTACGGCATTCATAAGCTTTCGGCAACAAAGATCAGGGCCGCCCTCGGTGTGAAAGAAGGCGATAGTTTGCCCTCGCGGAACGATGCCGAGCAGAAACTCGGGCAGGTTTCGGGCGTCGTCGCTGCGAGCGTCGAGGCGATCTGTTGTGATGCCGGCCGCACGATTCTCTATATCGGCATTGAGGAGAAGAACGCGCCACACATGGAATTTCATTCCATGCCCACGCAAGATATTTCCCTTCCGGCTGCGATCGTCGACAAATATAACGCGCTTTTAAGGGCAACTGCGGAAAGCATGCGGGCGGGCAACGCGGACGAAGATCTCACAAATGGTTACTCCTTAATGGCCGATCCTGAGGCGCGAGCGCTGCAGCAGGGATTACTTCCGCTGGTCGACGCCAACCTAACGGGAATCGATAGCGTACTGCGCAAATCGGCGGATCCGGAACAGCGTGCAATCTGTGCTTACGTGCTGCAGTATGGGCCGAGATCAGAGCGCGGAGCCAACATCATTAGCAACGGTCTGCAGTATGCGTTGCGAGATCCCGATCCCGATGTTCGCAAGTCTGCAATGCTCGCGTTGAAGGCCGTCATGGTCGGCGCGAAGTTGCATCCGGAGCAGCAGATTCGCGTTGAGCCGACCTGGTTCGTCGAGCTGATGAACTCGATCGCCTGGTCGGATCGGCGCAATGCGAGTCTCGCGCTGGTGACAATGACGGACGGTTATGCGCCAGAGATTCTGGCAGTCTTGCGTGACCGTGCGCTGCGCTCCGTTGTCGGGATGGCTCGCTGGCGCCATTTGGAACATGCGCTTCCGGGGTTTATCCTCGCGGGCAGAGTTGCGGGCCTGGATGAAAAGGAGATTCAAACTGCATGGTTGAGTGGTGATCGCGAACAGGTGCTGACAAGCCGGTCGCTGACGCGTGCGCTTCAGTTGAATCGGGGCTCCCTCTCGAGGTAGGCCGAAACGGGAAGCTGTCCGTTCGAGGCCTGGGTTTCACGGGTGAAGTTCTCGACGCGCATCTCACACTCGCAGCAGTCGCTGCAACGCCGGCACCGCTCGCAGAGATGATTCCGGCACGCATCCTTGGTGCAAAAGACGCAAATGTCGCGCGATGATTCACCGCAGATAGAGCAGGCGAACGTGCCGATCTCCATTTACCTTCTCTTCGATCTTCCGCCTGTGCTGGGACAAGGGTCCTTGCTGATCATACCGCGGCAGCGCTGTGCCTCTTCGTCGGCGATCTTGAAGTTCTGCTCAACGCTCGTCGCCAGATCTCGAAGGTAATCGCGCAAGCGTTCGCGGTTGCTGAAATTGCGCGCAATGAGCTGTGCGAACTGGTCGGCCGAAGGGCGGTCGCCGTATTTGCGGTCGCCATCAGCAAGCGAGCGGGCGGACGTCTCGAGCGCTTCGAGTCGGAAATACAGGTCAAGAGCCAGCGATAAGCTCTCGGTCTTCTGTGATAGTTGCTTCGCGCTCCACTCCACGTCCGTTAACTGCCGCTGAGCGGTTTGCCATTGCAGAATGTACGTACTCGCCGCGCCTTTCTTGTCGTACCAGTCCTGGGGGTTTAGACCAGCCAGTAACGGCTTCAACTGCTCGTTCTCCCTGACGACATTGGCCACGATTTGCCGGACATCCCACGGCGATTCAAGGCCGGCAGCAGTTCGGGAGAGACCGGGTGTAGTGTTTTGGGAGGCAGGAGAACTTGGCACGCGCCCCGGCGAATTCGCCTGAGACGCGGTATTGGACGGAATGGCTTGAG
>JAFAQG010000108.1 GCA_019246575.1 Acidobacteriaceae bacterium | reverse complement strand
TGAGGACGCTAGGGATATGCTAGAGTAAGCATAGGAGGGAGACGGCGAGGTGGCGACGCTCTATGTTGAAAATGTCCCTGAAGATTTGTACGATGCCTTGAAAGATCGCGCGAAGGAGCACAGACGGTCAGTCGCGGCCGAAGTGATCACGCTGTTATCGGAGACCGTTCCCACCGAAGACCAATTGAGGCGCAGAAAACAACTCCTCGCGTTAGCGCGCAAGTTGCGCTCTGAGCAACCCGCGCCCAAAGCGTCGGCACGTACCGTCGTACACATGTTGCGAGAAGACCGCGAGCGGTGAAGCGGTACGTCCTCGACGCGAGCGTAGCTGCGAAATGGTTCGTGCGCGATCCGAGCGAAGAACTCGCCGAAGAGGCGGATACCCTTTTAGCGGAATATGCGAGGGCGCGCGCGGACCTGATCGTGCCCGATTTGTTTTGGCCGGAGATCGGTTCCGTTCTCTCGAAAGCGGCACGCCAGGGCCGGCTGTCAAACAGATTAGCGAGCAAAGCCATTTCGGAGTTGCTGCTCCAAGCTCTTGAAACGGTCAGTTCCCGGAACCTGCTACAACCCGCATTCGAAATGGCCACGCAGTTCGCCTGCAGTGTCTACGATTGCATCTACGTTGCGCTCGCGTTCGAATCGGATCGCACCTTTATCACGGTGGATAAGCGACTCGTAAATGCGCTCGGCGCGGATTTGCCGGTCAGATGGTTGGGCGCGCTGTAACAAGCGTGTGCGGACGGCCCGATCTCCTTCCGCGGCTTATTTCAAATACCCGAGGCCTTCGGGGTCGCTTGCGCAAAGGGCGTCCAACAGTTCGCCAGCGAGCTCCCATTGGCCGACAATGGGGTACTCGAGCATTGCGAGACGTGCAAGCGCGCGCGAACGGCACAGCGAAGCTCGGATAATCGTCCGTTCGTAGGCTTTGACGCACTGGACAAGGCCACGTACCGACTCAGGCAATTGGCCGACGGGCCGCGCTCGCGCGCCGGTTCGATCGACGTCGCACGGCACCTCCACTACGTCGTCAGGTTCGAGACCGAGAACCGATTCGCGATTCGCAACATTGACTACGATTTCGCGTGCATCGTCGGAGACCAGCGCCTTCATGACATCGAGCGCGATGCGGTGGTATCCGGTCGCCGTCTCGAAGGGATCGCATTCTTGTTGTTCGACGCCGAAAGCCGATCGAGCTTCGCCTTCCAGCTTCATGTATGAGGCATTACGGCGCATTAAATATTCCCGATACGCGGCTAGCGCTCTGCTGCCGTTCTCTGTTCGCAGTTGCTCGAATAAACGTTGGTTCAATCGATCCAGTTCTTCGCCCCGGCTCGCTTCCGCGCGCACCTCATTCTCATACGCTTTCCTCTGGCTGTAGTAGAAGAACAGGTACTCCGTGGGAATGAGCTCAAGCGTTTCGATGAGCGCGGGGTCGAATAGATCGGATGAATAGAGCGTTCTCAACAGAGCGCTATCGCGCAAAATTGCAGCTGTGATGTTTTCGCCGCGTAACTTCACCTCGCGAATCCATCCGAGGTGGTTCAAACCCGCATACTGGAACGACAGATCGCGGTATTCTCGTCCGAGGCCCGCGGCAATTCTGTGAAACAGTTCGGCGGGAGTATCGCAGATGCCGATCACTCTCAGCCCGGTTTGCGAAAGGAGCGCTTGCGTGATTAAACCCGCGGGGTTTGTGAAATTGATGAACCACGTTTTCGGGGCGACGCTTTCAACGACTGTTGCATGACTCAGCGTGACGGGGATAGTGCGGAGAGCCATGGCGGCGCCGCCGGGTCCGGTCGTTTCCTGTCCTGCGAGGCCGTGTTTAATAGCGATGCGTTCATCGCGGGCGCGAGCGGCCATTCCACCAACGCGCACGCTGTTGATGACGAAATCAGCGCCGTCGGCGGCATTCTCGAGATCCGATGTTGTCCGGATCTTAAATCCATTCCCGACTTGTTTCAGGATTGTGCGGCCAAGTCGTGCAATCTGTTCTGTACGCACCTGATCGATGTCGAACAGAACGACCTCGCCGATGTGGAGTGAACCGTTTGCCTGCGCCAATCCATACAGTAGGAGCGGGCTGCGGAGCCCACCGCCTCCAATAATCGTCACTTTGCGCATGCGTGCGTCTTTGAAAATTCCCGGTTAAGGCACTCCAATGTTGGAAATGCTGTTATGCCGCCATATGCCTGTGTCGAGAGCGCTCCGCAGATGTTGGCCAACTGCAAGCACGCGTTTGGAGGACATCCCTGAATCCAGGCGTACAGAAATCCGGCATCGAAACAA
>JAFAQG010001050.1 GCA_019246575.1 Acidobacteriaceae bacterium | reverse complement strand
ACTTCCTGGAGTGGAAGTGCGGTTGGCTGAGGACGGCGAGTTCCAGGTGCGCACGCCCTGTATGTTTAAGGGTTACTACAAAGACGAGGCCGCCACCCAATCCGTGCTCAGCGGCGACGGATGGTTCTCAACCGGTGACATCGCCGAAGTCGACGAGGACGGCTACTGGTACATCACCGGCCGGAAGAAAGAGCTCATTGTTTCCTCGAATGGAAAGAAGATCTATCCGGCGCGCATCGAGAATCTGTTTAAGCTCGAGCCGATCGTCAACCAGGTCCTGCTGGTCGGCGATAAGAAACCGTACGTAACGGCGCTCCTGACCATCAACGTCGCTGAAGCCCAGAAGCTAAACGGTGTGGAAGATGCGCGCGCGCAACCGGCGGAGATCCTCAACTCGGAACCGGTCAGCAAAGCAGTGCGGGCCGCGGTTTCCCGCGTCAACAAGCAGTTGGCCGACTTCGAGCGGATTCGCCGCTTTAAGATTCTCGAACGAGACTTCTCGATTGAGCAGGGTGAACTGACACCAACAATGAAGATTCGTCGTGGACGGGTTCTGGAGAACCACTCTGAGCTTGTGAGTGAACTCTACTTAGGCAAAGAAGAGATGAGCTGAACCGCGCCTCCGATAGCGGGCCGTTATCGAAGGAAGGAGATGTCGCCCCGGTACTGAGCGCAAGCTGTTGCGCGAACGATGCCGTCCGGCGCTCGAGTTCCTCCTCTAAACGGCGAATACCGGTACGCGCTTCCGAAATCCCGGCTACTGCCAATACCGCAAACGCCGTGAACACAAGTCCCGCTACTACAAAAAGCACTGTCACCGCCTCCAGCATGAATTTGCTTCTTCCGCGCCAAGCAAATTCACGTAACTGTTAAGGTGTGTAGAGATTTCAAAAAAATTCTCCCCGAACATGACTGAATTCCAGCAACCCATCGAACTTTTGCCGATTTTTCGCGAACGCGTGTGGGGACGGGAGTCGCTGGAACCGTTTTTTCGAAACGAAGGGATTTTACGAACTGAACCCGAGCGCCGGATAGGAGAGGTCTGGTTCACATGCGAGGAAAACCCTACTTCGGCGGGAACAAATCTGGGATCCCTGCTTCGGCATCATCCGGAAATTCTCGGCCAAGCAGGCGACCGACGGCATCCGGGCGTGTGCCCCATCCTGTTGAAGCTGTTATTCACGACAGAGCGGCTTTCCGTACAAGTTCATCCGGATGACGCATATGCGTGGCGATATCATCAGAGCCTGGGGAAGACGGAGGCGTGGTATGTCCTCGATTCACAGCCCCCAGGCGAGGTCGCGGTTGGGTTGCGACGGCCCGTTAGCCCCGACGAGTTCGAGAGCTCCATCGAATCCGGCGAGATAGAGAACCTTCTCGATTGGCGTCCCGTCGAGCGGGGCGATGTCATCTTTACACCCGCGGGCACGGTACATGCGATCGGAGCGCGCCTGACGATCTGCGAAATTCAGCAGAATTCGGACATCACGTACCGGTTGTACGATTATGGACGGCCCCGCGAACTGCATGTCGAGCATGGCGCGGCCGTATCTCACCTGGGACCTCATGACTGTACGACCGCGCGCACGGAGATCAGCGAAGGACGGGAACAGTTAGTAACATGCGATTACTTCCGCATCGAGCGGCTGCGTCCGAAGAGCGCGTTCGCTTTTTCAAACCCGCTGCCGTACTACATGATCTTGATTTGCACCAGCGGCTCGGGCACTTTCAACGGCGCGAGTTTCCGGGCCGGGCAAGCGTGGCTCGCGCCGGCCAATTCGGCGAAGTTCTCCCTCGATGGACCGGGGTCGGAGTGGATTCTGACGTATGCGGCCCCTGAAGCGGCCGGCTTCAGCGCGTCATGATGGCCGGCTGCGTCCATTGGCACGGTACTGAATCAAAACGTCCGTGAGTCGCTGCACGATTTCCGGGTGATTGCCGTACACATTTTCAGCTTGGTCGCGATCTTTCGCCAAGTTATAAAGTTGCCCCGGCGGCAGGCTGGGATCAGGCTCACCCATGCCTTTCACTTTCCATCCCGTTGTCGAGCGGCCGAGTTCTTCTAAGCGCATACCGTAATGCTTGAAGTACTCAGTCGTGCTGCCTCCGGAGCCGCGGCCCAGAATCAGAATCCAATCTCCTTCGCGCACAGCCAGCATCCCGGTGTAACTTGCCAAAATCACCGCTCCGCCACGTACCGGCTTCTGGCTGCTATCGCCCAGCAGTGCGGGAAGAATATTGAAGCTATCCGGCCCTGCATCGCGGGGCAGATCGACACCCACGATCGCGGCCACCGTTGCCAATACGTCGACAAGGCAGATTAGCTCATCGGATCGCGAGCCCTCTTTGATCTTGTGAGGCCAGCGAGCCAGAAAAGGAATACGCTGCCCGCCTTCCCACACGTCTGTCTTCTGCCCCAGCAGATCGGCATTTACGCGGTGGCCCATATCGTAGGCCGGGCGATAATACAACCCGCCGTTGTCGCTCGTCAGGATGACCAACGTGTTATCCGCGACGCCAGTTCGGTCGAGCGCCGAGAG
>JAFAQG010001024.1 GCA_019246575.1 Acidobacteriaceae bacterium | reverse complement strand
CACCCAGATAGGATCGAGCGGGACGATGGTCGTCAAAGGCTGTGCCGCCGTTTTCGAGACCAGCCCTCCCACTTCGATAACGCTGTCGCCGATGCGGCCTGAAATCGGCGCCGTAATCGTGGCGTACTCGAGATTCAATTCAGCGGTGCGGAGAAGCGCCTTGTTGGATTCGACCTGGGCAGCCGCAGTATCGATACTGGTTCGCGTCTGCAGCCGTGTTTGTTCTACGTTCGCCTCAAGCGCGGCAACATTCGCCTTATTGGCGTTGAGCGCTGCCAGTGCATTGTCAAGATCCTGTTTGGCAGCCGCTTCCTGGCTGACAAGAGGCTCTAAGCGCTCGACGTCCTGCTGCGCCTTCACAAGGTTAGCCTTGGCTTGGGCAAGATTCGCCTCCGCCTGTATGAGCGCGACCTGCTTTTTAGCGAACTCGAGATTTGCTTCGCTTTGCGCCAGATCGCCCTTTGCTTTATCGACTTCTGCAGCGTAAGGACGTCGATCGAGTTCGTAAAGCGTTTGGCCGGCGTGAATGTCGCTGCCAACTTGAAATAGCCTTTTTTCGACATAGCCGTCTACTCGGCCGCGAACTTCCACCATGTCGCGCGCGAATGTTTGCGCGGCGTACTCCCCGTAAATGGGAACGTCTTGCGGTTGCACCTCTATGACGGATACAGGCGCCGGCGGGAATGCCATCTGGGCTTGTGCGTTCGATGTTGATTGACAACCCACCAAGACGAGCGCGCCGGTGACCACCACCGCAATTGTTCCAGCGCGCAGGACCTTCGAAATCTTCATACTGTTAGCCCCATAACCTTGCGGAACTTCAGAGCATTTTCGAAACACTCTGAACGATGCTGCTTAAGGACGCGAAGATTCAACCGCCGGCCGCTCACCAGGAGTGCAGGCAAGAGCACGTTACGCTAGATAATGACGCGCGGCTCCACAGCCTCGGCGTGTCCTTTTGCTCATGTGCGGCATTGCCGGATTCATTAGCCGTAATAGCTCGTCGCGCGCGTCGGAACAAGTCGAGCGCATGCTCCCGCGACTTGCGCGTCGTGGTCCCGACGCGGAAGGTTTGGCGACGTGGCCAGGGGTTGCGCTTGGACACCGACGCCTTGCCATTCTCGATCTGAGCGAACTCGGCCGACAACCGATGCTCTCCGATGACGGCACCGTCGGTGTAGTTTTTAACGGTTGTATCTACAACTTTGTCGAGCTCCGGAAAGATCTTCAAAAGAAGGGACACCGGTTCCGATCCGAATGCGACACCGAAGTGCTCGTGCGCGGTTATCAGGAGTGGGGCATCGACAAGCTCACGGCACAATTACGCGGCATGTTCGCGTTCGCGATCTGGGACGATAAGCACCAGACTCTGTTTCTCGTTCGCGACCGGCTGGGTGTGAAGCCTCTTGTCTATTACGTGCAGAATGACGCAATCGGTTTTGCATCGACGGTTTCCGCAGTGCGTGACGCCGGACTTACTAGCGAGATTGATCCCGATGCGGTGCTCGAATTTCTGGAGTTCGGATACGTAACCGACCAGCGCTGCATGTACCGCGAGCTGAGAAAGCTCCCGCCCGCGACCATTCTGGAGTGGAAGAGCGGTTACGTGTCCGAGCGCTGCTACTGGACGCTGCCGGGAATCGATGAGCGTGCCCGGATCACCTTTAACGAAGCCGTGGAAGAGACAGAACGTCTGCTTCTCGAGTGCGTGCGGCTCCGTCTCGTTTCGGATGTTCCCATCGGTGCGCTGCTGAGCGGCGGTATCGATTCGGCTTTGGTGTGCTGGGCTATGGCGCGGCTCAACGCCGATGTCGCGTCATTTACTGTCGGCACTCCGGGTGATGGTGCGGATGAGAGTGGGAATGCGGGCATTGTGGCCGAGCGCCTCGGAGTCCGGCATGAGGTCGTGACTCTGGGCTCAACGGAACCGCCGCTCGATGAGCTGGCTGAAGCTTTCAGCGAGCCGTTCGCGTGTCAGTCTGCACTGGGTGTACTTCGGGTTTCTGCCGCCATTAAGCCTCATGCGACCGTGCTGCTCACCGGCGACGGCGGTGACGATGTGTTTCTCGGCTACCCGTATTTCCTGAACGCGTGGCGCGCCGAACGGCTCGCCCAGCACTTGCCGGGGTTCGCACCTGCAGTATGGCGCGTACTACGTCCGGCATTGGCGGAGATCGGGCCATTGAAACGGGTGAGAAATTTCAATGGCCCGATCTCCGCCAATGCCGG
>JAFAQG010000963.1 GCA_019246575.1 Acidobacteriaceae bacterium | reverse complement strand
GCTCCAGCATCGGTCCAGGCACGTCGTGCAACCGAATTAACCTGCGACTCTTTCCAGCAGATCGAGCTCCCGATGCCGGGTCGCGCAAGCCAGGGTATGAGCGCCATGATCGGCAACGCAAGCGCCAGTTTGCTGAAGCGGACAGGTAAGAACGATACAATTGCGCCGCTTGCGAACGCCGCCGCGATGACGAGCGCAATGCCATAACGCGTGTTGTAGTAGGAATACGGCCAGAGCTGCGGAACGTGAATCGGATTCCCGGATGAGTGCAGGCTCCAGATGTAGAACAGAGGCGTAAGCAACAGAAAACCCAGAGGCGCAAAGACGCGCTTTATGGCTGCGCAGACGACGCCGAGGATACCGATTGCAAGCGTATACGATCCAGCGCAGAGCTGTGCGGCTTTGCCGTAGTAGAGCACGGAGAGCGCCCAATCGTGATATCCGGAATACGGCTTTGAGCCTTGGATTGCCTTGGCCGAGTAGGGCCCGCTGTAAAAATCGAAGCCATTTCCGGTTTCCCACCAGTTATGCAGGATCCAGTACGCCGGGGCCAGACTTGCAAGCACGCCGAATACGGCTAAGACAATCCACTTTCGGTGCGGGGCAGCAATCGCGAACCAGAGACTCGCGAACGGGATGAGAAACCAGCCGTCGTAGCGGGTGAGGCTCATGGCCCAAGAAGCCGCGATGCCGAGTGTAAGCCAACTTTTGCGGGCTGTGGTCCGGAACTTCGCGAATGCGACTAGAAACAGTGCGAGCCCGGCGAAAAACACGACTTCGGTCATGGGAATCGAACCCAAATACAGCACATTCGGATTCAGCGCCAACACGCAGATGACGACCGCAGCGGCGAGCGAGCTGCCGTATGTGGTTTTCGCAGCGAAGTAGAAGCAGGTTCCCGCAACCACGAAGCAGAAGGCTACGGGGATAGTTCCGGCAAGACCGGTCGACCAAAGCCAAACGTTTCGAACGAAAGGCAGGCAGATTACGTGCAGCAGCGGAAGCCAGACTGTGCCGAGCTGATCGTAGCCGGGCGTCCGCGAATCGATGATGCTGCGGCTGAGATCGAGGTGGGCTTGAGCATCACCGTAGTAAAGAATGTAACCACGCCGGTAAAACGAGGCGGCAGCCAGGGCGATTACGATTGCCAGCCATCCCGAGACAATGAACAGCTCGAGTGTGCGAGCACGCTTAGAACGCCGTAAACCGCCTGAATTCTTCAAAGCGCCGGTCGATATCGCTGCGGGTGAGCGTTCGGAAGCGGTCGACCCCAAACTCTTCGCAGCAGAAACTGCCCATGACGGAACCGTAGATCACCGCCCGATGAAGGTCATGAAAATCGAAGTTTCCGTTGCGGAGATCGAAACTACGCTCAGCGAGGTATCCGAAGAATCCGCCTGCAAAGCTGTCACCGGCACCGGTCGGGTCGAAGACATCTTCGAGTAAGTAGCCGGGCACCATAAACAGAGTGTCGCGGCGGAAGAGGATCGCCCCATACTCTCCGCGCTTGATGACGAGCGTGCTTGGGCCGAGCTGCAGGATTTTTTGCGCCGCTTTGCGCAGATTGTTTTCCTGAGCGAGCATGCGCGCCTCGCTATCGTTGATGAGCAGGAAATCCCAATCGCGAATCGTTTTGAGCAGCTCGTCGCGGTCATTCGAGATCCAGTAGTTCATGGTATCTCCGCCGACAAAACGGAGACTTCTCATCTGCTTCAGCACATCGCGCTGGAGTGTTGGCTGAATATTGCCGAGAAACAGATATGGCTCCGAGGCATACGATTTCGGAAGCTTCGGCTTGAAATCGGCAAAGACGTTCAAATCAGTGCGGAGAGTGGTCCGGTCGTTCATGTCGGCCGAATAGGAACCCGACCAGAAGAAGGTTTTGCCGGGTGCGTGTTCGAGGCCCTCGACGTCAATACCTTTCGAGCAGAGGAATTCGCGATCTTCACGCGCGAAATCGTCTCCCACGACAGCGACGATCGAGGTTCTCGTAAAGTAACTTGCGCTTAGCGCGATGTAAGTACACGCACCGCCGAGAATACGCTCGCGGCTGCCGTGCAGGGTCTGGATGCCGTCGTAAGCAACGGACCCAATCACAACCAATGACATCGCTTGCATTGTAGCGGTTAGGCTTGAATAGTATCCGAAGGAAGTATCGAGGCTGTGCGCTTTCTAATCGTCAGCGATCTTCACGCCAACCGACAGGCGCTCGAAGCCGTACTCGTGGATGCCGAAGGAGAGTACGACCAGATCGTCTGTTGCGGCGACATTGTGGGCTACAATCCGGATCCCGCTCAGGTCCTCGAATGGACGAAGGCGAATTGCGCGGCAGTGGTACGGGGGAATCACGACAAAGCAGTGGCGGGCATTGATAGTTTGGAATGGTTTAACGACGTCGCGAAGCTTTCTGCGTTGTGGAGCATGGATCAGCTGAACGAAGAGCAGCTCGCGTATTTGCGCCAACTCCAGCAAGGCCCCTTAAACAGCGAGTACTTCCACCTCTGGCACGGGTCTCCGGTGGACGAGGACGAATATGTCTCTGCCGCCGAAGAGGCAGCCCCGCGCTTTTCGAATTTCGAGTTGCCGTTAGCATTTTTCGGGCACACGCATCTCCAGGGCGGATTTTTTTTCGTTCACGGCCGCGTCGGCGAGATACGGCCAGTCCAAAAGAAGGAGCATGAAGCAGTTATTGAGATGGAGTCCGATGTTCTCTACATGATCAATCCCGGCTCGGTCGGGCAACCACGCGATAGAGATCCACGTGCAGCGTACGCGCTTTACGATTCGGATCGAAGGCTAATTACATTGCGCCGTGTTGCGTATCCGGTCGAAAGCACTGCGAGAAAGATTAAGGAAGCCGGATTACCCGACGTGCTCGGGGTGCGGCTCTTCATGGGATTTTGAGGAGTCGATGGGGGCGGGTTCTATACTCAGCAGGCGTGAATTGAGCGGTTGATTGTCTTGCAGAAATAACCGGAGCTTACCTGCTGCCGCGCGTCCGATAACGCGTACAAGTTCCGCTTCCGGAGCTTGCCGCACGCGCTCGAGACTGCCAAACGTTTTGAGCAGCTTCTGAACGGTTTTTTGTCCGATACCGGGCGCTTCGTGCAGCTCGGAAGTGAGTCGATTCGCATTTCGCCGGGTGCGATGGAAGGTTACAGCGAAGCGGTGTGCCTCGTCGCGGATCCGTTGCACGAGGTGCAGCATGGGCGAGAACTTGTCGAGGATTACCGGCTCATCTTCCTGGCCGTAGACGTAGATCCATTCCTCGCGTTTTGCGATGGATGCGAGCGGCTGATCAGTGATGCCGATTTCCTCCAGGGCTTCGGCCGCTGCGTGGAGCTGGCCCAGGCCACCATCGACAAGCACGAGACTCGGAAACGGCTGTCTCGTTTCCTGAAGCTTCGAATAGCGGCGGCTGATGACTTCGCGCATGGAGGCGAAATCGTCGTTTCCAACAACGGTTCGGATGATAAATTTCCGATAATCGGACTTCTTCATCTTTCCGTCTTCCCAGACGACCATGCTGGCAACTTTGTCCGTACCCTGAATATGCGAGATGTCGAAGCATTCGATGCGGCGCGGGGGCTCCGGCATGTTCAATGCGTCCTGCAATGCTTCCTGCGTAGCCCGAGAGGAGGGCGTCATAACGCGGAACCTTTGATCGAAACTGTGCTTCGCATTAGTTTCGACCAGCGAGAGGAGCGCCTTCTTGGTGCCCCGCAGGGGAGTTGAAATATCTACTTTGCGGCCGCGCAGCTCGCATAGCATCTCTTCGAGTTCTTCGCGCTGTTCGAAGTCCGTCGGAACGTGGATCAGACCCGGGATGTACTGCTGCCCGAGATAGACCTGCTTCAGCAGAGCTTCAAAAAACTCCGAAGCGTGAAAGTCGGTTTGATCTTCCCAGAAGAATTCGCGCCGGTCTACGATTTTTCCGTTCCGGAGGTGAAACAAGTTCACTGCAACGAAAGGCGGTTCGGCATGGAAGGCGAAGATATCGACGTCGTCCCCTTCGACGGCAGCCATCTTCTGCTTTTGTTCCATCTCACGCACAGTTGTTACCAGATTGCGAAGACTTGCGGCTTCCTCAAAGCGCATGTCTTCCGCAGCAGAACCCATACGCCGCTCGAGTTCATGCGCGAGATCGCGGTGACGTCCTTCGAGAAACATTCGAACATCGCGGACCGCTTCGCTGTAAGCTTGCTCGGTTGTCAGGCCATGGACGCACGGCCCGAGGCAGCGATGG
>JAFAQG010000881.1 GCA_019246575.1 Acidobacteriaceae bacterium | reverse complement strand
ACACAAGGTCAGCTTGCCTTCGCGAATCACCGTAGAGGCAAACACGTCATCTCCAGGGCCCCGCTCCAACGGCAACGATTCGCCCGTGATGGTCTTCTGATCGACCGTCGCCCGGCCCCGAACAATGACTCCATCGACTGGAATAATCTCACCTGGATACACGATGACCGAGTCGCCCGCCTGAATCGCGCTCGAAGGCACGCGAGTAACCTTTCCTTCTTTGATCACCCAAGCCGTGACGGTCTGAAATTCCAAGAGTCCCGTGATAACGCGTTTCGAGCGCGCGGCGGTTCGGTCGCGAATCCAATCGCCAAGGCTGATCATCCACGTCATGAACGCCGCGGTGAAAAACTGCCGGCGTCCGACGGAAACAAAAACGGCAATGCTATCCAGAAAGTCGACGTTCAGCCGCCGCTCCAAACGGATGATCTTGAAAGCGCGCGTAAGGGAAGGGATAGCAGTCCAGCAAATGAGCGGTAAAGCGAACGCCCCGGCGGTCTGTCCCAACAGAGACGTCGACAAGGCAAGCGACGAGCAGAGCAACTTACTCGACTCGCGTAGCCACTCCCAAAGGCCGTGTATGCCGCCGCGGATCGGCGCCGCCGGCTCCGCTTTCGCTGGAAGCGCGGATGCGGACTCGATGGCGAAGAACTCGAGCGCGGCGAGAAGTTCTCGAACGAAGTTTGGGACGCCGGCATCGTAATAGATGACGACGGAGGCGCACCAGGGATTTACGCGAACGGACCCGATCCCGGGTTGTGTCCCCATAGGACCCTTGATCCAGGTGGAGAGATCGCTGCAGTTGCGTAGCTCAGGTAACCGCAATCGCAAGCGGCCGGGCACGTGGTGGACAACTTCAGCTTGCATATAGAGCTGAGGAGAACAACTGCGTTCTATTCTCGCCCGCGGCTCTCCTCGTGAGTGGGGCTTTGCACTTCGGTCCTGGTATAAGGCAGAGTCGGATGAAGGGCCACGAAAGAATTGAACGAAAAGATCGCAAGTGTAATCCAAAGCGGGGTTGCCATCTCCGCCCCGAAGAGCACAACGCTGCCGATCGCTAAGCCGAGCGGACCGAGTACCTTCAGATCAACGTTGTTGTGAGTGGCGCGCTTCAAAGCAATGTCGAATTTGCGTGTCTCCTCAACAATTGTGCGAGCGAGATGAGAATGTCCGGAAAGAAATTGCGCTTCGCGCTCGATGGCGTCCATCAGTTCGCCGGCCTCGCCGATCGCGGGAGGCGGCAAATCGTACGTACCCGAGGCTTGGCCGTGAGTAGCGATGGCTTGCTGGAATCCCTCCGCGTCGCGCCCGGAATAATGGACCACGAGACTGGCTGTTGCGGCACGTACCTCGACGGCGCGTACTCCTTCGAGCGACGAAATGAACTCCTTCATCTTGTTCAGCAGGACCGGGTTGTGCTTCGCGCTCGGCACACGTATGCGGAGCCGGCCCCGAACATGATGTGCAACTTGCGCGGATGCTGGCATCGAATGTTTTGAGACGGGATGTGCGGGCCGAGATCAGGCGATATCCGCAGATGGTGCGCTTGCGCGCGCCTGAGTTGCTGTGGCGCTCTCCTGTTCCGACCGGACTTCCGCTACGATATCTTGAAACTGCTCACCCGCTTCCGCGACCGTTTCCCTTGTCTTCTCGGCAATCGAGTAGCCGGCCCGAACTGCGCTCTTGAGGAGCGGACGAAGACCGCTGCCGATGCGAGGCAGCAGGTCCGGAGCAAGCACGGCGGCGACGCCCAGGAGCATTCCTGGAATCAGCTCGGTTTCGATCAGGGCAGCAGCTAAACCCACCGCCGCTACCGTCGCCACTTTGCCTCCGAGAGTATCCGCCTGATTGTTCTGGGTAACCGCTTGAACTGGTTCCGGAGGTGCCGGCTGATTTGTGCGCTGGTGAGTTTTGGGCATAACGACCGTTAGACGCTGCTTCCTAAGCGATTGTGACAGGACCTGGCCCAAGTTCATCGGAACCACTCCCTGCGGTCATGGCTCAGAGTGTTTGCATTGTTTTCAGTAGCTTGCGGAGCTGCGACCAACGAGGGAGCGGTTGTGAGCACCGTATGTGACGAAACTTCGGGTTAGTATCGGAAAGCGCGTGAGATCGCATAAAGCAGCACGATGAGAATTAAGAGATATAGAACCACAGCAGCGTACACCCGGGCCCACTTGCCAAGAAGGGGCGGAGGATCGTCGGGAGAACTTCGCGGTTCTGACGCTTGGGTTTCGGGCATAGGCCGGCTGCTCCAAAATGGGTGAACGCGGGTCCGCCAAATTACAGTCGGAATTCGAGTCGTCCACGAACTGTGCCCGCTTTTAGGGCTTCTGACGGTCCGCTATAGCCGACCTGGTATCCGCTACACTGAGAACCGTGGGAAATCAGTCGACGCGTCCGTCCATCAACGTCCTAATCGTCGACGATGAGGAATCCCAGCGCAATCCTCTCGCAGGCATGATCTCCACATGGGGATTTAACGTCGAGACGGCGAGCGATGGAGTGGAAGCGCTCGACAAACTGGCCACGTTCTCCGCCAATGTCATCGTAACGGATTTGATGATGCCGCGCATGGACGGTTTCGAGCTGATGAAACGGCTTGGGGCCGACGGCAACATGCCTCCTGCCATTGTCCTGACCGCGTTCGGCAACATCGAGACGGCAATTCAGACCATTCACGATCTCGGCGCCTTCTGGTTCGTCGAAAAACCAATCCAGCCCGCGGCGCTTCGGGTGCTGCTCGAGCGCGCCGCATCGCAAAGCCGCTTGGCGGAAGAGACCGAACGGCTGCAACGGCAGCTGTCGCATATGGGTGTGCTGGTCGACATGGTCGGCACCTCCAAACAGATGCAGCAGGTGTTCGATACCATTCGCCAGGTTGCGCCGAGTAAGGCGGCCGTGCTGGTCGCGGGCGAAAGCGGCACTGGAAAGGAACTCGTCGCGCGCGCCATACATCAGCTGAGTCCCAGACGAGGCGGTCCGTTCGTCGCGATCAACTGCGCAGCCATGCCCGAAACTCTGATGGAAAGCGAGCTCTTCGGACACGAGAAGGGAGCCTTTACGGGGGCACTCGAGCGCCGCGCCGGCTGTTTCGAACTCGCGCAACACGGCACGCTCCTTCTGGACGAGTTGGCCGAGATGCCGTCCGGAACGCAAGCCAAGCTGCTTCGCGTTTTAGAAGATTCGCGCGTCAGGCGTCTTGGCGGCAAAAGCGAAATCTCGGTGGACGTTCGCGTCATCGCCGCCACGAATCGAAACGTCGAAGAAGCACTCAAGAAAGGGGATCTGCGGGAGGATCTTTATTATCGCCTGAACGTTTTTCAAATCTCGCTTCCGCCGCTGCGAAACCGTCTGGAAGACCTCCCGGTGGTGGCGGAAACATTAATTGCGAATCTGAATCGTAAGCACGCTTGCAATATCGCCTCGGTCAGCTCAGAGGTTATGGAGGCGTTCCGGCGTTACAACTGGCCCGGCAATGTTCGCGAACTCAGAAATGTGCTCGAACGGGCCGTCATCATGGCGGGCGAGGGCGAAATCCAAATGGCTCACCTGCCGTATGACTTCGGAGTCTCGGTAGGCTCCCGGCCACCTGCTCAGGTCTTCGAGCCCGAGAGCGTCCGTTTGCCTGTCGGCACGACAGTGAGCGATGCCGAGAAAGCGCTAATTCAGTTGACGTTGCAACACACGAAAAATAATAAGACGCGCGCTGCTGAAATCCTCGGCATTAGTCTGAAGACTCTGTTCAACAAATTGAAAGAATACGGCGCAGCGGAAGCCGCCGAATCTAGCGTTTAACCAAAAGCAGCCGTAAAATCTATTTCACCGCGCACAGGGAACGGAATGCGCCGCGACTGCCGGCGAGAGCTTTCAGCCCTCAGCGGTCAGCTCTCAGCTTCTGAACCAGCCCGGTGAGCATTCGTTTCAACTCCGTGGTACGGCGGGACAATTCGTCGTGGTCCTTAGCCTTGATTAGCTTCAGATCTCTGGCAAGCAGCAGGTGATACTCTAACTCACTCGCCGATCCCATGGCCACTGAGCAATACCGCGCAAACTCGGCACTGCCGTTCCTTCCGCATCCCTCGGCGAGATTGGCCGGGATCGAGGAGCACGCACGCCGGAGCTGACTGGTTAAACCGTACAATTCCTCGCGCGGGAAAGAACACGT
Organism: Acidobacteriaceae bacterium; assembly: GCA_019246575.1. Next base: position 1 of record JAFAQG010000881.1, on the reverse strand, counting down.
G
>JAFAQG010000877.1 GCA_019246575.1 Acidobacteriaceae bacterium | reverse complement strand
TAGAGGAACTTGCCTGTATCTCCGGGAAGCAGGAGGAAAGGCAAATAGGAAGCGATATTCGTAATCGTGGCAAATGCCATGGTCTTGAACAGCTTCGTCGGACCGAGCCAGGCGGCGATGGACCTTGGCTTGCCCTCGCCCAGTTCGCGCACAATGGCGTCACCCGACACCACGGGTACGTCGACCAAAAGCCCCAGCGCGATAATCAGCGAAGCAATCGAGACCTGCTGCAGGTCGATTCCGAGGGTGTTCATCATACCGAATGTGATCGCGAGCGTGATGGGCATGGCCGCCGCGACCAGCAGCGATGTCCGCCAACTCCAAAACCCGATTAGAGCCACGATGACAACCAGGACCACCGCTTCGATCAGACTATGCGTGAAAAGATCGATCTTGTCGTGTACTTGTAAAGGCTGGTCTGAGGTCCTGGCCAGAACCAAGTCGCCCGGCAAAGACTTCCGAATACTCTGCAGGTTCGCATCTACCAAATCGCCGAAAACACCAATCTGTTCTCCCTTGCGCATCTGGATGGAGAGCGTGATGGCGCGCGTGGTAATCCATTTCTGGTTCTCGTTACGTCGCGTAAACGTGTTCAGATACGATGCGGGGCTTTCGTAGCCTCGATCGATCTGTACCAAATCCCGCAAATATAGAGGTATCCCGTTGGGCGATGCTCCGATGATGACACTGCGCAGGTCGTCGGGACTCTTGAACTCTCCGGTCGTGTTTATAGTCAGCGTGCGCCCTCGTGCGTTCAGCGGCTCACCTCTGTCCGGGAGATTCCGCGCCATGAGAAGCTTTGGCAGATCCGAGGGCGTAAGTTTGTATTGCGCCAGGCGCTCCTGCGAGAAGTTTAGGAACACGTTCTCGGACAACACGCCGGAGCGCTCCACTTTGGATACTATCGGCAGCGTCTTGAGACTGCGCTGAATAGTGTCCGTGAAATCGTCCAGGTCCCGATATGTGTACTTATCATCCGCCGCGGCCTGAAGCTCCGCGGCCGTTGTTTCGGGTTCGCAGATTATGGCAGGTTTCCACGCGTCCGGATGAAATTCGTCGGATTGTAATTTGTCGTTAATCAGCTTTGTAACGGCAGCCCGCAGATCCGAACTGCTCAGGTCAGTGGCGAAATCTGCACCTGCGAACCCTGCTCCCGAGATCGGCTTGACATCGGTAATCAGGTGCTGGCTTGCTAATTCCGGCGCCGCCCAGGCGATCTCCCGTTCCACTTCGGCAGAGTCGATCGACTTCGGATAAACGACGACAACCGCGCACCGCCGGCCACTTTCTGAAGCCACCCCTCACGGAGCTCGCCGGATGCGCGCCTCAACCAGTTTGCTCATCCATGCAACCTGAGCCGGATCCGCGGGCGGGCTGGCGACTGTTAGCATCAATGCCGCTGTGTCGCCGAAATCCTTGATATACATGATGGGACCGGCGCCTTGCGGAAGATCGTGTATCGCGTCCAACCGGATCTTAACGTCGTCCAGTTCCTTGTCCCGGTCGTATCTTCCCTTTTCGGCCAGCTCGAATTGAATCATCGCCGAGCCAGTTCTCGAGGTAGCCTTTATCTCGGTTACCCACTGATTCAACGCAATGGCCTGCTCAATTTTCTTAGTAACGAGTTGCTCGATCTCTGTCGCCGATGTTCCCTGCCAAGGAACGATAATCATCGCCTGGCGCACCGGGATGTCCGGGTCCTTGCGTTGCGGCATGTTTTTTAATCCGTAGATTCCCCACAGCAGGGCGACCGCAAGGGCGACCCAGGCAATATGTTTTTGCTCCGTGAAGAAACGCGCTAGATTGTGCGTATTCTCTACGGAGTCGTTGCTATGTTCGTGTGCCATTTCTCGCCCTCTCTCAGTCAATAACCCGCACTAGAGTTCCATCGGCAAGTTGGTTCGTTCGGTTGACGATGATTCTTTCTCCCGGCAATAGGCCTTCATTAATCACCACCGATTTGCCCACAGCTTCACCAATTCGGACGCTCTTCAATTGGGCAAACTGCTTACCATCGCGCTCTCGAATGGTGAAAACGGAATAGTCGTTCGATCCTGACTCGGCCGTAATCAAAGCTGTCATAGGTAGTACGGGAACAATCTGCGGGTCTGCTTGGTCAACGCGGACGGTGGCAATCATGCCCACTCTCAGTGATCGATCTGCATTCGGTAAAGTGACCTCGATGTTGAATACGCGGGACTCGCGATTCGCGGACGCGGCGACTTGCGTGACGCGGCCCGTGAAGCTTCGCCCCAGCGCTTCGAGCTCAACCGGAACCGGGGCCCCCATCTTGAAATGCGGGAGCATGTTATCGGGAACCCCGAAATCGACCTTCACCACGCGTGTGTTGTCGAGCGTAAATGCAAGTGTGCCGGCGTTGACCAAATCGCCTCGTTCCAGTTGTTTGGCGACGATCTCCCCAGAAATGGGGGCGACCAGGTTTGTATCGCCCACAGCGATT
>JAFAQG010000874.1 GCA_019246575.1 Acidobacteriaceae bacterium | reverse complement strand
TGCGCGTCACGATCAATCTCAATCGCGTTCGCGGAGATCCGATTCGCGCCCTGCCATATCACCGCGTGCCCCTGGTAAAAAATCTTCGCGTTGTCATCGCGCGTCTCCATCTGGTCGGCCTTCGCCTGCATCGATTTCGAGTTGTCGAGCATGGATGTGCCCGGCTTCTGGTTCTTATCCGGCGCGTGGGTCGAAACCACATGTCCCATGGAATCCATGTCGCCGCTCGATTGATTCATAACGATTTTGTCGGCGTCTGCCGATCCCGTGTCGTCCGAGACACGCGCGTTATCCATCAGAGTGATGCGGTTAATGGTTTGCTCGAGAACGGCGCTTTTCGCAGTGGCTTTACGGGGGCCTTCTTCATATCGAAAGTTGCCGGTCTGCTCGATGCGCGCGACCTGGTTCGAGTTCGGCGTAAATTTCGCAAGGAGCTCGTCGCTCCAGGTGAGCGCAGGCGCGGAAGGTTCCGCGTCCTTCGCGTTGCCTGTTTTGCTTCGCGATTGCGGTTTATCGGTGTGAGTGGAGGCGTGCCACGCGTGAAAACCGTCGATGTAACTGCCTTCGCCGTACAGAATTTCGAGTCGCGCTGCATCCAGGATGCGATGCGATTGGTCTGGCCGATTGGGTTTGAATTCGAGTTGCGCCTGCTGTGGCGCGCGAATCATCTGCACATTTTTGCCGTCCGGTTTCATCTCGAGCTCGATGTGCTCGCTGCGAAGAATGCGCGTTTCTGCGACCTGTACCCCAGGTTGCGGCAACGGGTCCGATTCAACGACGGCGTGACCGTCTGCGAGCACTTGATGAAGATCGCTTTCCTGCTGTGTCTGCCCGTTTAGCTGCTTCGTGCTGACTGCGAACCGGAGATCCGCACGCTGGCCGGTAATGGTGGTTCGCGAGCTCTGCTGTGCAGACACGACCTTCGCGTCCCCGGTTCCGACGATGTTTATGAGCACTCCGTTGTCGTCGAATACGGCGGTCATGGTGTGCGCCGAGTAATCCGTTTGCTTGTCGTCGCGAACGTCCGTTCCGCATGCCTGATCGGCATCGACCTGGTGCAGCACGCCGTCTTGTAATGTCACAACCGAGCTGCGCGCCTGGATAGCAGTTCCCTGCCGGTGCAGCTTCGACCAGGGAGACAGATAGATCTTTTGCTCGCGTTCCTTGTAGACCAGGTCGCCAGCTTCGATGTGCATCCTGTTTTCGGCCGGTCCGTTTCCGATCCAGTCGAGTGAAACCTTCGATTTGAGATGCAGGTCGCCGGTCGCGGGATCGTATGCGACACCGACCCCCTGTCCATCGCCTTGCGGGAACTTAAAGGAGGCAGGCTGATCCGATTCGGCCTTACCTGTCTGGGTCTCGTATGTCACTCCCGAAGTCTGGATTTGGACCAGCTTCGCAATATCGTTCTGATTCTCTGCATCCTTATCTGCCGGGACGTTTCGGATGATGGTCACCGGACCCTCGGACCTCATGACCCTACTCTTCTCGTCGTAGAGGGCAGCGCCGCTGCGGACGTAGGTATATGTCGCGCCGGTTTTTTCGTAGAGGCGGAGCGCCATTTCGTGCAGCTCGAAGGTGGATGGATCCTTTGTCGCCCGCACCGAGCGCGCTCGCAGCCGGACTACCGGCTTGTTTGTTTGAGGATCGTCTTTATCCCAGACCCACCCACGGTCGGCGACCGTTTCATCCCCCGTTCGAACCTGCGGCGCCGCATGGACCTTATGCCTGATATCATTGTCCAGACGCAGCTTGTAAGTGTAGGCGACGGCTGCTGTCAGAAGAATGGCGGCGAAGGCAAGTAAAGACGAAGTTCGCCGCATATGTCGAGGAATCCGTCTCCAGAATAACAGGGGAATGCGGGACGAGATCGGACTGACAAGCGGAAGAAAATCTTAGTCCCGCAATGTCAACCGGCTACTAACCTCGAATTTAAGCTTCGCACTTTCAGTAATTTGCAGGAAAGTCTTGTCACTCGGTGGCCAAGTGTGCTAAAACAGCCAATGGGCAGTCGACGCGACTGGCTCACAATCAAGGATTCAAAATCTAGCTTAGTTGGCTTAGCACTGGAGGTTCAGTATGGACATTCGACCGCTACACGACCGCGTTGTGGTCAGACGGATCGAAGAAGGCGAGACCATGCAAGGCGGTCTTTACATTCCGGATTCTGCAAAAGAGAAGCCCCAACAGGGCGAAGTGGTTGCCATAGGAAAGGGAAAGCGCACCGAAGACGGAAAATTGCTGACGCTCGATGTTCAGGTGGGTGATCGGATCCTGTTCGGGAAGTACTCGGGCAGCGATATCAAGCTGAACGGGAACGAGTACCTGATCATGCGTGAGGACGAGATTTTGGGCGTGCTCACGAACGGAGCTTCGAGCGCCACATCTGGAAAGAGCAAATAGGAGGCTAAAGGAACAATGGCAGCAAAACAGATCATTTACGGTGAAGGCTCGCGTGGAGCCATTTTGCGGGGCGTCAATCAGTTGGCGGACGCCGTGAAGGTGACGCTCGGCCCCAAGGGGCGAAACGTGGTTCTCGAGAAGAAGTTTGGCGGACCCACCATTACAAAGGACGGTGTGACGGTTGCCAAGGAGATCGAACTGAAGGATCCACTCGAGAACATGGGCGCGCAGATGGTTCGTGAGGTCGCTTCGAAGACTTCCGACATCGCGGGCGACGGCACAACGACGGCGACCATTCTCGCGCAGGCAATTTTCCGCGAGGGCGTGAAGAGCGTAGCCGCGGGCGCGAACCCGATGGCTCTGAAGCGCGGCATCGAGAAAGCCGTGGACGCCGTTGTCGGCGAGGTTCAGAAGTTTTCAAAACCTGTGTCGGGCGATGCGATCGCGCAGGTAGGCACGATCTCAGCGAACGGCGACTCGACGATCGGCAATATCATTGCCGAAGCGATGAAGAAGGTCGGCAAGGACGGCGTCATCACGGTGGAAGAGTCGAAGACGATGAACACGGAATTGAACACCGTGGACGGAATGCAGTTCGACCGTGGCTATCTGTCTCCCTACTTCGTGACGGATCCCGACCGTATGGAAGCGGTTCTCGAAGATCCCTACATTCTGATCCACGAAAAGAAGATCAGCAATATGAAGGATCTGCTGCCGTTGCTCGAGCAGATTGCTCGCGCCGGCAAGCCGCTGCTGGTCATTGCGGAAGAGGTGGAAGGCGAAGCGCTCGCCACGCTGGTCGTCAACAAGTTGCGCGGAACGTTGAACGCCTGCGCTGTGAAGGCGCCGGGCTTTGGCGATCGGCGTAAAGCCATGCTGGAAGACATCTCGGTCCTGACGGGTGGCAAGGCGATCATGGAAGAGACCGGCATCAAGCTCGAGGGTGTGCGTCTCGAAGACCTCGGCCGCGCCAAGCGCGTTACCGTCGATAAAGACAACACCACCATCGTCGACGGCGCCGGTTCGCAGAAGAACATCGAAGGACGCATCAAGCAACTACGCACTCAGATTGACGAAACCACCTCGGATTACGATCGCGAGAAGCTGCAGGAGCGGCTGGCGAAGCTCGCGGGCGGCGTCGCGGTAATCAAGGTCGGCGCCGCTACCGAGACCGAGATGAAAGAGAAGAAGGCTCGTGTCGAGGACGCTCTGCATGCCACACGCGCGGCGGTCGAAGAAGGTATCGTACCGGGTGGCGGCGTTGCGCTACTCCGCGCGGGTAAGGTTCTCCAGAACCTCAAGTCACAAGGCGATCCCGATGAGCAGATCGGAATCGACATCGTGCGCCGCGCTGTCGAGGAGCCGCTGCGCCAAATCGCCGGGAATGCCGGTTCCGAAGGCGCGATCGTGATCGAAAGGGTCCGCGCGAACGATGATACGAATTTCGGTTTCAACGCCCAGACGGAAAAGTATGAAGACCTGGTGAAATCCGGCGTGATCGACCCGACGAAGGTTACGCGCTCGGCCCTGCAGCATGCTTCGTCGATCAGCGCTCTGATGCTGACGACGGAGGCGATGGTGTGCGAGGTTCCCGAGAAGAAGCCACC
>JAFAQG010000791.1 GCA_019246575.1 Acidobacteriaceae bacterium | reverse complement strand
TGGCTCCGACGATTGCGCCGAGGGATATGAGAGCGATGGTCTGCAAAAAGTGGCTCCGGCTTGAAGACAACGGAGGAAAACGGTCGCCGAATCAGGCGGCGTGCTGAAGGCATCAGTGACGTAATCGTGGTCTGCGGGTCCGCAAGTGCGCTGTGGGACGGCGGCAACAGCCCAGTCCTTTCGGCCGCTTCACTTACCTCGCTTATAAGTGCCCATTACTTGCCCCTCGGCCACAATGTGTCGTTCTATTGCGGCGTCGAAGCGTTCACGGGATAATCCTGCGTTCCCGAGCGACGCAACATCCAGCGCGTAGATGTGGAAATAATATCGGTGTGGCTTCCCTGGCGGAGGACATGGGCCACCGTAGCCGGTTTTCCCAAACCCGTTAACGCCTTCCTTACCCGCGGCTGACGACCCTTCGGCCAATTTGGTCGTATTCGGCGGCAAATCATAAACGATCCAATGCGTAAACGTGCCTGAAGGCGCGTCCGGATCATCCACGACGAGCGCGGCGCTTTTCGTGTTCTCCGGGATGCCGCTCCAGTCGAGCGGTGGAGAAACATTCTGGCCATCGCAGCTATATTTTTCGGGAATTCGCGCGCCTTCGGAAAAGGCTGTCGAGCGAACTCTAATGGCCATGTTGCTGCTCTCGCTCGCAACCGCGGGCGCGGCGTTCACAAGCCAGACTGCCGAACTGGCAGCAAGCCATGAGGTTACGAGCGCGCGTGAGGCTCTCCGACGGCTCACTGTCCGGCGGCCCAAGCCAGACCGTCCGCTGTCTTACCGGCATCGATCAGCTTCTCCACTTTCCAATCGCTGGTGCTGACGGCGGCAATTTTGTTGTCCTTGTCACACGAAACGTAGGCAACGCTGTCATCGGGACGAATCAGCACCTCCTGCGGCGCCGCAGGAACATCTACGGTGTGTGCTACCTGGAGCGTCTTCAAATCGATGACGGCAACCTTTTTCGCGGGGGGCACGGCGATGACGAACCAGCGACCATCGCGCGTACAGGCGCCTCCGTAGCCAGTACCGGGCAGAGGCACCCACTTTTTGATTTTGTTGGTTGAGGCATCGATGACCGCCAGCTGCGGCTTCGTTTGATCGGACGTAAAAACCATGCTGTCGTCCGGCGATATGGCAATCCGCTGCGTCTCGCGCGAGATGGGAATGACCGTGATCGTCTTCCGCGCTTCCATGTCGAGCACCGATACCGTGCCCGGCCCGACATTGGCGGTATAGCCACGGCGCCCGTCGCTCGAGATCGCCAGCATGTGGGATTCGGGCTGATCGGTAGGGATCGTCCCGGTAATTTTCAGCGTCTTCGGATCGATAATGCTGACTGTCTTATCCAGCTCAGTAGTGACATACAGCAATCCGTCCTTAGGACCGAACATCGGGCAATGCGGGCGCACGCCATGTCCGAAGTCGACGCGTCCCGTTACTCTACGCGTTCCGATATCGATGGCGACCATCTCGCGTCCGTCGGTGCCCGGCTTGCCGACGCCCGAGTTCCCGTAGATGGGAACGTAGGCAGTACGGCCATCCGGAGAAGCTGTTACCTCGTGCCCGGTGACGCCACCCTCGGGTACTTCGGCGACCTGCTTGCCTTCCACGGGGTCGATGATGCCGAGCGCGTGATCTCCTTTGTTTGCGACTAGCAGCATGCCGGCTGCATGTGATCTGTCGAACGAACGCCCACCCGAAACAGCCAAAGCCACCCCCATGCCAACCGCGATTGAAAGAGTTATTCGCTTACGCACTGCCTAGAACCTCCAAAACCGTGCAAATGCCGCAAATACATGGACTTTCCCGTCCGGCAAACCCGCACTTGCTGGTCATCGCCGGCGCTAAAGTTCTTCGGGCATCAACGTATCACATCGCGCGCAGGGCTCCAACTCACCTGTTGTAGACTTCCCTTTGCAACTCGAAACATCTTGGCGTGGGTGACCCCAAGATCGGGCGAAACTAAATCCAACTCTGAGGCGGCATGCAGGAATCCGAACGAATCTTCGAAATCCTTGTAATTGATGACAACCCCGGCGACGCCGCTCTCATGAAGCACGCCTGGGCCGAGTGCACGGAGGTTCGGTCTAATGTTTCGGTGCTGGCGGATTCGCGCGACGCGATCAAATACATCAAAGGCGCTCAGCAATACAAAAACTCCGCAAAGCCCGATCTCGTGATGCTCGATTATAAGCATCCGCTTGATGGGGGCATCGCACTGACGGAGATCAAGGGCGACCCTGATTATTGCCACGTGCCGGTGATTGTGCTGAGCGGCTCAGCCAATCCGCACGATTACTTCGAGGCCTACCAGCGACACGCGAACATCTGTTTCCGGAAGCCAATGGATGTCGAGGAATTCTTTCGGCTGATTTGCCAGGTTGCGGAGTTCTGGCTGCTGAGAGCAGTGCTGCCGAAGCCGTAGCCGAGTTTAACGGAGGTCAAACTTTTTTCTTGACTAGTTCGGCGGGTAGTGCTACATCTTGTGGTGCTACAGTATGTAGCATATAATGTCGCCGCTTTCGCCCCTGGAGCAAGAAATCATGAACGCGATCTGGTCTAAAGGCGCGGCTACCGCGGCGGACGTTCAAACGGCCCTGATGCCGTACCGGCAGCTAAGAGGCTCGACGGTCCGCACTCTCCTGACGCGGCTCGAGCAGAAGGGTTATTTGCGGCACGAGGTAGAGGGCCGGGCATTCGTGTATTCGAGCGTCGAACAACCGAGAAGCGTGGCGGTTCGAGCGGTAAAGCTAATCGTAGATCGTTTCTGCCACGGATCGGTTGAATCCCTACTGGTGGGCATGGTGGATGACGAAGTTGTCGATCCCGGCGAACTTCAGCGGATTGTAAACCGGCTCACGGAACAGCGGCCTACAAAAAAAGCCGGTAAGCTTGCGCGAAAGGAGAACAGGAAATGAGCATGCTCGATCTGCAAACATTTGGTGAACGGTTTCTGCCAGTCCTTTTTGGACTGTTCCTCCGGTCTTCGGTTCTCGTTATCGCCGCAGCCGTTATCGTGTTTTTGTTCCGCTCGCGAACGGCCGAACTGCGGCATTGGGTGTGTCACGGGACGTTGTACAGTCTGCTCGCGTTGCCTCTCATCCAGTGGACAGCGCCTCCGTTTCGGCATGCGTCCGCGGCGTTGTCGAAATGGGAACCGGCGATGTTTGCTGACCCGCGCGGTCCCGTGAGCAACACTCGGATAGGACCCAACGTGACGATAACGGTCACTCCGATTCGCGCCGCGCGTCCGTTCCGGTGGGCGCTGCTCATATTAGCAGGCTATGGCTTTGTCTCGTGCGCGCTTCTATTCCGTTTGCTTCTTGATCTGCGCCGGTTGGGGCGCCTTGTGGATCGCAGCGAACCTATTCTCGATCTCGATATGCGCGAGCTAGGAAATGAAATCTGGCTGCAAAGTCTGAGTCGCTACAAACCACAGATACGTGTTTCGAAGGCGATCCGGGTTCCCGTTGCCGTCGGCCTCGAGCAAACGACGATCCTGCTGCCGCCTTCTTACACGCTGTGGAGTAGCGAAAAACTTCGCGCGACCCTGATTCACGAGATGGCGCATGTGCGGCGCGACGACCCCCAAACCGTATTCCTCGCCTCGTTTAGCGTGTGCTTATTTTGGCTGAATCCGCTCGTATATTGGCTGCGGAGAACGTTGCTGGCGCTCGCTGAGGAAGCGTGCGACGAAGTTGCCCTTCGCGATTTCAGGCCTGAAAACTACGCTCGCATTCTGATCGAGTTCGCAACTGAGGTTGGAACAAAGGGAGGCCGTTTGGCTGCGGCTTCTACTGCCGCAGTGCAGCGGTCGATGATCAAGAGGCGGCTGGAAAGAATCTTTTCCCTAGCCCCACATGTACACGGAAACCAGGCGCTAGTGCGGGCGGTGTTGATAACCTTCTTTATCCCCGGTTTATATCTCGCATCATCGGCGCGCTTCGATCAGGACCAGGCTGGAACGCCTCTAGAGCAGCAATCTCATATCTCGATCGCCAGTCAGCAACAGGCTGATGAACTGGAATCGAAGTTGCTG
>JAFAQG010000807.1 GCA_019246575.1 Acidobacteriaceae bacterium | reverse complement strand
CGTGAAAGTCGAAACCAACCAGGGGCTTATCGGTTGGGGCGAGGGAACGCTCGAAGGTAAAGCAGGCGCGGTAATGGCCTGCATCAACGATTTCCGCGATTTCCTCATCGGCGCAGATCCCATGCAGGTGGAACACATCTGGCAGTCGATGTACGTTCACTCGTTTTATCGCGCCGGCCCAGTAATTGGTTCCGCAATTTCGGGTATCGATCAGGCGCTGTGGGATATTCGCGGCAAAGCACTCGGAATGCCAGTGTACAAATTGCTCGGCGGGCCTTTCGATCCACGCGGCGTACGCGGTTATTATCACGTGGATGGAGCCAGCCGCGAACGCCTGGCACAGATTCGCCAGACCGCTCACGAACAGGGCATCACGTGCGTCAAGGGCGGCATTCCTGGATACTACGAGTGGATCGAGCGCAGGCCGAAGATTGACCGAGCTATCAAATCTATCCAGTTGCTGCGCGAAACTCTCGGTCCCGATATCGACATCGCGGTCGATTTTCACGCGAAGACGAGCCCGAGCGTCGCTTCGGTCATTATCAAAGAAATCGAGCCGCTGAACTTGCTCTTCGTCGAAGAACCCTGTCCTCCGGAGAATGTTCAGGCAATGGCGAAGATTGCACGGCGCTCGACTACTCCGATCGCAACCGGCGAGCGGCTGATTGCCTCCTACGGCTGCCGCGAGCTGATCGAAATGGGCGTGATCGACATCCTGCAAACCGACATCAACCATGTCGGTGGCATCACCGCATTGTGGAAAGTTGCGGCTACGGCGAATGTGTCATCCATCTCCATGGCGCCACACGCGTGTGAAGGTCCAATCGGCGGGCTCGCGACGATTCACGTCGATGCGGCTGTGCCCAACTTCGTCGTCCAGGAGATCTGTGGCCAGGTGCAGAGAACGACCACGGACAAAATCTGGGAAGAGTGGTTGGGATTCCCCGCAATGCGAATGGTCGATGGACGCTTCCCTCTTTCCGAAAAGCCGGGCCTCGGATTTGAATTATCCGAAGCGAGTCTCGCCAAATATCCCTTCGGCGGCACGCGCCCAATGGCTCGCGTCTTTCACGACGATGGTTCCGTAGCTGAGTGGTAGGTAACCCCAGGAGAACTTATGAAAAAAATCCTTCTGACGCTGTTCGGTTGTGCGTTGTGCTGCGCACAGGCAACAGACGAATGCAAGCCTTCCTCGCTCAATATTCCGGGCGCGCCTTATCCGTGCGTGTATCCGGACCACCGCGTTGCGTTTCGCGTAGCTGCGCCGGATGCACAAAAAGTGCAGGTGCGTTTGGGCGGCACGCACGACATGACGAAGGGAGCCGACGGCCTGTGGACAGTCACGATTCCGCCCCAGGTGGTCGGGTTCCACTACTACAGCATTGTTGTGGATGGCGCAGTGACCGCGGACCCGGCAACTCGCACGTTTTTCGGCTCGGGATGGGATAACAGCGGCATCGAAATTCCCGCACCGGATGCCGATTTCTATTCCGCTAAAGACGTACCGCATGGCGACGTGCGCGAGCGTTGGTATTACTCGAAGGTCACCGCAAAATGGCGACGCTGCTATGTGTACACGCCACCGGAGTATGACGCGAAACCGCAGACCCGCTATCCGGTTCTGTATCTGCTCCACGGTTGGGGCGAAAACGAGCAGGGCTGGCACACGCAGGGCCACGTGGATTTCATCATGGATAACCTGATCGCCGAGAACAAAGCCAAGCCCATGCTCATCGTCATGGACAACCTGAATGCGGTGAAGCCGGGCGAGGATGCCGGCCTGTATTGGGCGCGGAGTATCATTGCAAGGCGATCGATGGCCGACGTGCCGCCTCCGATCGGTGCACGCCCTGCAGCGGGGGCAGCGCGTGCCGGCGGATTTCCCACGAACTGGGGCGATACCTTCACCGAGATGATGTTCACGGATTTAATTCCGATGATCGAGCGAACGTATCGCGTGCTTCCGGGACGCGAGAACCGCGCGATGGCGGGTCTTTCCATGGGCGGCGCGCAGACGTTTAAAACCGCACTGAACAACCTCGATAAGTTCGCTTATCTGGGCGGATTTAGCGGAAGCTGCGCGGGCAGAGACGCGAATTTCGATCCCAAAACCAGTTGCGGCGGCGCATTCGCCGACCCGGGCGCATTCAACAGTAAAGTGAAGCTTCTGTTTCTCGGAATTGGCTCGGCCGAAGGCCCCGGCACAAAGAAGTTCACGGAGGCGCTCACTACTGCCGGCATTCACAATGTGTATTTCGAATCGCCCGGGACGGCGCACGAGTGGCTGACCTGGCGGCGATGCCTGTACGATTTCGCGCCCCGGCTGTTCAGATGAGGGTCGCCCTGGTCATGATGGCATGCACTCCGACGTTCGGGTCCGACCTTGACCGCGGCACTCACCCTTCCCTGCCCTCCAAAAATTCGCCCGAGCAGGCACACTGGTAAAGTTGGCAGCGAAACGCATTCTCGCGGACGAAATCCGACACCACAGCCGGACTTCGTATAGGGGGAATTTTCGATGCGCATCCCGCCTCAGATATGCGGCCCTGTCTTGCTGTTGATCGCGGCCGCCGGAATCGCTTGGTCTCAGTTGAATACAGGCTCCATTGCCGGAACCGTTAGGGACCCTACCGGCGCTGTCGTACCGAACGCGAAAGTCACGCTCACCGATCAGAGTAAAGGGTTCACCTATAATGCCGCCACCGATAACAATGGCCTGTTTACGATCCGCAGTTTGCCGGCGGCAACCTACACCGAACGAGTAGAAGCCCCGGGCTTCACGCCGTACGAGCGACCGAACATCGCGCTAGAGGTCGGCGGCGCGGTCAATGCCGATGTAAGCCTGGAGGTTGCCACTGCAGGGCAACAGGTGACGGTGAACGAGTCCGGAGCTCCCTTACTGCAGACCGAAAACGCCGTAACCGGCCAAACGCTCGACCGCACGATGATCAACAATCTTCCGCTGATCGGGCGTCAGGTCTTCGATTTGGCCTTTCTTGCGCCCGGCGTAACGCCAGCCACCGGTAAGGCCTATGGCGCAGGCAGTTCTGCGGGAAATAACTTTGTTTCCGACGGCAGCCGCAATGCCCAGTCGGACATATTGATTGACGGCGTCAGCACGACAAATTACGAGCAAAACAGCGGATTCGTTGTGCCTCTCTTTACGCCCAGCGTCGATGCGGTGCAGGAGTTCCGCGTCGAGCAAACGAACTTCAGTGCGGAATACGGTTTCACCGGTGGAACCGTGATCAACGTCGTCACCCGTTCCGGATCGAACGACTTTCATGGCGGCCTCTACGAGTTCTGGCGCAACGACATCTTGAATGCAAATACATTCTTCAACAACAAAAACGGCACGCCGAACTCGAAGTACCGATGGAACGATTTCGGCGGAACCGTCGGCGGCCCAATCAAGAAGGATCGTATGTTCTTTTTCGGCGACTACGAAGGGCAGCGGCAGATCACGTCCACTTCCCGCTTTTATGGCGTGCCCTCGGCGGCAGAACGCGCAGGCAATTTCGGCGAGCTCTGTACGCGCGCGGGCGGCGCCTTCAACGCGACCGGCCTGTGCTCAGTCCAATCCGGCCAGTTGTATGACCCCTATGCAAATCTGGTCAAGTATAACGGCGGCACGTTCCGCACGACACCGATCCCGTTTAACAACCTCGCCACGTATGCAAGCCCCGCAAACGGCTCTCCCATGACGGTGACGTATGCGTACCAAGGCCAGACTCTTCAGGGTACCGGAACGACGCTTCCCGGCAACATCCATATTGTGCCGAATACGCCCGGCAATCTGATCAACCCTGTCGCCCAGCGGATCGTTAACAGTTACTTCCCTCTGCCGACCATTGCGCCCGGCTCACCGGGCTACGACCCCTACCACAACTTCTTCGGCACCGCTTCGACGTTCAACAACCCGAATCAGTTCGATATCAAAGTCGATGCCCGCATTACCGATCGCGACCAGTTGAGCATCCACGAAGGCACCGCCTACGCAAACTCGCTCAACGGTGCAAACGTCCTCGGGAACCCCTTCGAGGCGAACTCTGCCGGCATCATCACGGGCATTACGCTCACCAGCGCCATCAACTACACTCACACTTTCAACGCCACTACGCTGCTGACTGCGTCCGGCGGCTACACGCACCAGTTTCAGAACGAGCCCGGCCTCGCGAAGTCTGTGTATCCGAGTTTCAGTCCCGTAACCAGCCTCGGCATGCCCAGCTACATGGTGGCATCGGGAACCGTTGTGGCTCCCCTGTTACAGATCGGCCCGTATGGCAATTACGGCGGCGAGGGATGGGGTACGATCCTGAACGGAAACGACGTCTACCAGTTGATCGCATCCGTCGCCCACACGGCGGGCAACCACGACCTGCACGTGGGCGGCGAACTGCGCCTCCACCGTATCAACTACTATCAGCCTGGCATTCCCGGCGGCGTCTTCAACTTCGGACAGGGCGGGACATCGCAGACCGCTTCTCAAGGCGGCGACGCCCTCGCCAGTTTTCTCGTGGGTTTCCCTACTGGATGGAGCGCCTATGGCATCGCAAACCAGCCCGCCACGCAGAGCCTGCAGTATGCGGGTTTTATTCAAGACAACTGGCACGTCAACAGCAAGCTCACAGTGAATCTCGGGCTGCGCTATGACGTGGATGTGCCGCGCACGGAGCGCTACAATCGCATGACCTACTTCGACCCGAACGCCGAAAATCCGCTGTCTGCAACGGGCCTGTTGCCCACCAATTCGCCCTGCGCCGCCTGTAATCAGGGAAACTTGAAGGGCTCTTTCGAATACGTCGGGCTGAACGGCAACCCCCGCAAGCCTTACAACACGTACTATGGCGCAATTGGGCCGCGCATTGGTCTAGCCTACCGGCTCGGCGACAAGACAACGCTGCGTACCGGCTACGGCATCTACTACGATCCGTCAAAGGCGGGCGCGGCCGGCGCTGGATCTGGCCAAGGCGGTTTCCTGGGATATATCAATCAGATAAACTTTGTGGCTTATCAGAACAGTGACAACGTCACTCCGAATGCGAACCTCAGTGATCCCTTCCCCACCGGGATTCCTCAGCCTTCCGGCACCTATCAGTACCAGTTGGCCGGCATGCCCGGAGGCGACGCGGGCTCCGGTCCCATTCGAACGTGGAACGTGCTGCCGTCAGAACAATCATGGAGCTTCGGCATTCAGCGCGAACTGCCCTGGAACGTGCTGGTCGAGGCTAACTACGTAGGGCGCAAGGGCTCCCACTTATACTTCGGCGGCGATACTTACTCCATCAGCCACATTCCGGCGTTCGTACAGCAGGAGTATGTGAACGGACAGGCCAGCGTGTTGAACAGTAACGTGCCGTTTCCGTTGGCCGCAGCAGGCCAGAAGTTAACGCAATCTGTCGGCGGCGCACCATTTTCGAATGGCTTCTATAGCAGCACCTGGCAGATGTATAACCAATATTTGCCCTATCCGCAATACCCGCTCAACGTTTTTGGCTCGA
>JAFAQG010000789.1 GCA_019246575.1 Acidobacteriaceae bacterium | reverse complement strand
GCCTTGACGCTCCATTTGCGAAGCACGTGCCTTCGCATTTCGGGCGTGAGCGGCATCCGGCATCGGATACTTGCGCTCCTCTGGTAATCCGAAATCACTTTTCGGCTCTGCCTTCTTCTTCGATGTTGTAAGTTTTGCCATATCGACCTCTCCTCGCCTATTCACCAGCACGTAACGTTCCTTAAAAAAGCGTCCGCGGAGATTGCCACTTTTGGGGGAATGCATAGGCATATGCTCTCTTGGACGAAGATCCATAAGGAGCTTACATGCCATTCAGGAAGCTTGAGGCCCGGACGCAGAGAGATCCCGCTCAGAAGTATTGATCATCGTCTTGCAGGTCGTCGAACATCAACACCGGATACGTCGGCCCTGGTCTGAAAGGGACGGGTAATCCGTCCCTTGGCGTCGCGGTTCGATTCCGATCTTGTCGTTCACGGCGACTCGCAGCTTCTGCTTACAGCCGAGGTATTGCTCGGTTGTCTGGATGGATACATGCCCGAGCAGGAATTGGATCTGGTCGAGTTCACCGCCGGCCAGATGACAGAGACGGGCACATGTGCGCCGTAGATCGTGGGGTGCCAGCTTATCAATTCCGGCAGCTTCCGCCGCTTTCTTGACGATCTCCCAGAGCACCTTCGGCGTCATGCCCTGGCCCCAGATCTGTCCTGACTTGTTGATCGCTCTAAAGAGACAGCCGTCTTTCATCCCACTTGCTTCAGTCCAGCGATCAATAGCCTCCTTGACCCAAAGTGGAATCGGAACCGTCCGAATGTGCCCGGCCTTGCCATGTAGGTCGGCAATCACCCAATGCTCTTCCCGGAGTTGAATGGAACTGACCGTAAGCGCAAGGACTTCACCGCGCCTTAAGCCGCAACCAATCAGAAGTGCAAGGATGGCATGGTTCCGCTTGCACCGCAGACTGTCGCCCTGAGACTTCAACAGCAGCGAACGGCCCTGCTCAGCAGTGAGCCAGTTTCCTAGGCGCACGCCGATCCGGCGCACGCCTTTGACGCGGCGAATGCCCTTCGGCAAGTTCCGGGCTGAGTAATCCGGAATCTGCGGCCTCGTACGCGACGCGCCTGACCGCAGCCCAACCGTAGGTTGATCGTTGTTGCAGCGAGGCGTCGCTGTTCCAAGTGGATCCGGTATCGAAGAACAACGGTGCGATTGAAGGCGAGGCGTGGTTCCGAGCAGTACCAGTCGACAAATTCGTTTATCGCGTGATCGTACGTTCGCTGGCCGCTTTTCGAAGTCAGGGTGTCCAAGACGGCAGACTTCGTCTGTTCGAGATCGGGAAGGGCAAGAGATCGCTTGGGCGGTTTCCTCTTTCTCCGGTGTTTGGGCATTCTGAGCGGCCTCCTGCGCCGTCTTCAGCCAGAATGCCCGCAAACTCCATACTTGGCCGTTAGGCATGATTTGAACGTTTCGATAGAGACCACGCAAACTCGCCGCCCATAGCCTCGCTGTGAGTTTGAACTGCCGCAAAACCAAACTGCAGCGCCTATAACAAGGCGGTTTTCCAACTCATCTTTGAACAACAATACTATTTCAGTTTCGCAGTTTCCGCGGCTGCAACAAATGCAGCGATGGGCGGTGAAACCGCTTCCTCGCGGTAGGCCACGACGATGGGTGGAGGCTGAGGTACCGGCTTCAGAGGACGAAAAAGAAGCCGCTCGCCGGCGGTGCGAGACATGATCTCATAAACAATCGTTACATCCCGCCCCGCTTCCACCGCTGCCATGAGGCTCTGCCAGTTGTCACATTCCTCCACGATTTTGAGCGAGCGGTGTACGGTGAAAACAGCTTGGCGAGCATCGCACGGTACCAAGTGTAGCCTTGTCGAGAAAACGCGACAATCGGCTGGTCGGCCACCTCACTCATTGGCACCTCCCGCAGCCTCGCGAAACGGTGCTTCTTCGGTGCCGCGACCCTGAGCTGATAGGCGCCTAATTCTTTAACTGATAATCCCTGAAAATCTTCCGGCAATCCGTACACCAGGAGCGCGACGTCCAAGTCGCCGGAGCGAAGTGCGCGAAGCATGCCCGCCGTTGACATCACGCGAAGCTCAACCCTCACCTGCGGATTTGTGCGCCGGAAC
>JAFAQG010000785.1 GCA_019246575.1 Acidobacteriaceae bacterium | reverse complement strand
CAAAGTAGCGCGAATCGCCGCGCTCCGTCGCGGCTACATTCTGGCGCTGATTACCACTGGTCAGTTCACAGACGCACTCGAACAGTATCAGCTTGTGCTGAACGCGTATCCGGAAGACGCGGCGCTCGCGACTGAAATCAGCCGGTTCGCCGAGGACCATCAACTCGCCTCCCGGCTCACTGCCTATTACGCGAAGGCAACTAACGATTCGCCGCGCGATTACCGCTGGCCGCTCGTGCTGGGCCGCATCGAAAGCTCGCTTCGCCATTACCCGCAAGCCATCGCGGCATACGACAAAGCAGCGCACGTCCGGCCGGACAGGCCCGACATCCTCGTTTCGAAGGCCGATCTCGAAACCCGGCTGTTGCGCTTCGAGGACGCGTTGAAGACATATCAGAGGCTCTACGAGCTGGCCTACCACGACCCGCAATATCTTGCCCAAGAAGCCACGATCTACGCGCGCATCGGCAACGGCGCCGAGGCGGTACGCGTTCTTCGCGCGGCGTATATCGATCCGCATCCGCACGAGCCGGCGGGTTACGTAGCCGCGATGTCGCAGCTATCGGGCTGGCGCATGCTCGATGCCGTCGATCAGCTTTTTCGTGAGGTTCGCCCTCTGCTTACGGCAAGCGGAAGCTCCACGACAGAAGCGCTGGAGTTGGAAGCCGCCGCACTTACGTCCCTGCACCGGCCCGAGGAGGTCGTCGCGCTGGTCGCCGCAATGGTCCAGAAGCCCGCGGAAACCGAGCGCTTCGCGCGGGCGATCGGATCCGCTGCACAACAATACCTCACGCCCGAAGAGAAATCGCGATTGGCGGAAGCCTTCAATAAACCTGCCGGCCTGCCTCCGCAATTCGGCCCGTACCAGTTCGCGCAAGCGCTGGGGTTTCATGAGATCGAGGCCAAGGCATTGTATGAAGCGTGCCTGAAACGAACAGCGCGTGATTACTCCTGGCAGACGCTCGTCGAGCTTCAGTCGTCGCGGCTGAAGTACGAAGAGCTTGGACAGCAACTGGAAAGAATTGCGCAGACGCGACGGCAGGAATCCGAGTTTACACCAATTCTCGAAGCAGCGTTTCAGGCTTACGCGAACGCGGGTGATCAAGCCGCGCAGCTCCGCCTAAGCTCGTACAGCGAGGCTGATTTCCCTCGGTTGTTTGTGAGTGAGGGAGGCGATCTCGAGGCACGCCTGGCCGAGCTTGCGAAACGTCACTCCGACCGCGCGAATCGAGTCGTTCAATATTTGTTTGCAAACGGCGCAGCGGATACTGCCGTGAAAGCGATTCACGGCGTGGGCGCGGAGATCTCGCCGCTGTGGACGAGCAGTTACACCGCGCTCGCAGGAGTCTATTATTTATCGGACGCGAGCTGGGCCGGTGAAGCATTCGACACAGTTCTGGGACCGCGCACTGTCGGAGCTGAGCTCTCCTCCGCCGCATCCGAAGACGTGTTGCGAGGCGGCCCGTGGTTCTACTACGGCGCTCGGTACGGCGATTATCTCGGCTATCGCAAGAACCCAGCCGCATCGGATTATCTGTCCGCCGCCGTGGAACAGAATGCCGCGGCCTCCGACGGATACGTGCAGCTTGCGGACAGTTACACAGATCTCGAACAGCCTGCCCGCGCTTCCGAGCTGTATCGCTATGCTCTCGAATTGAGTCCCGATCGCGCCGATGTCTACGACCGGCTGGCGGTTCTTGCGGCTCACCACAACGATCATGCCGACGCCATAGCGAACTGGCGCAGGGCGTTTCAGATTCTTGCTGCCCGCGTGGAAAAAGGAGCCCTGCGGCCCGATTACTGGATCACCGCGCAACGCCTTCTGGCGCACATGAACGAGTTTCGAGTTGTTGACGAGCTGCGGCCCGATGCCGACGCCATGCTGCGGGCATATATCAGACGGAACGGCGCGTACAATTTCACGCTGTTTCTCAACGGCATGTTCGAGCACACTTCCAACCCGCGCGCCACGTTGGATTGGGTCATTCAGCTTTCAAACGCGCCCAATCTCGAAGAAATTCTTGCCGAGGTTCTGCGTTCTCGATGGGTTCGGGACGCAGATAAGGATGCTGTGTATCGCGTCGACATCGAGCGCCGCCGGAACGCGCTCAACTCCGCAGCGGGAGAACAAGCCGTACAACTTCGCCAAGCACTCACCGAGCGAACAATTGAATACGCACGCTATCTGGATGACCAGAAGCGTTGGGCCGATGAATGGGCCCTCATTGAACAGATTCAACCTGAATCCGACCGGCCTCGAGATCTCGAGCTTCGTGCAGGCGCACTGACAGGCCTTCTGGATGCCTTGCTGAACCAATACCGCACTAATCCCGACCGAGCGGTTTCCGGCGAGCAGATACTCGGCGTCGCGGCCTCAATCCGAAAACTCGGGCATGCGGACCTGGCGCTCCGGCTAGAAGAGTTCGAATACGAACGGGAGCTGAGAACAGCTCCATCATCTGCTCCAGCCTGGTTTGGACTGGCACGCGTGCGCTTCGAGCAGAAGCGGAGAGATGACGGGCTTTCACTGATCCGCGATGTAACGCTCAGTGTCGGCGCGCCATTCGAGAATCTCCGCGAGGCGGTGCGGCTATTGGAAGATGCCGGTATGAAAGAGGAGGCTTCACGGTATGCGAAAGAATGGAACACGGCTGAGCCGTGGAACGATGACGCACAGCTCGCGTTCGCGAGGCTCAGCAACGATGCGAATCTCTTAACGGCAGTTCGACGTTCGAGTCACGTTCGCTACGCGCTTCGGGTCGATGCCGCACGGTTCATGAGAGAGAGGAAGGATGCAGTGAACGGTTCCGATGAATTGTCGCTCCTCACCCGTCGAACGATTTCGGCAGCCGAGGCTTCACAGCCGTTCTATGTCGAGGCACGGCTGGATGCTGCACGCGAGTCTTCGAATGCCGCCGAAAAGGTGACGTTGTATCGCGAGGCAATTGCGCTCGATCCGAGCCTCCACGATGTGCGCCTGGATCTCGCGCAAGCTGCGTTTGAAGCGAAGCAGGAATCGCTTGGCCTCGCTGCTTTCAACAGCTACGAGCCGCCTGGCGAGGCGAGATATGGCCGCGGAATGTATGTGCGGGAGCCCAACGCAGCGCATAACGATTCGCCTAGGCCGGCCATCTTCACAACTGTCGAGCAAAAGGCAGCAGAAGCTCTGGTTGCGCGCCATAACCTGCAATACGCGCTCGAGTTGTACTCGGATGTTCTCGACGGGACTGAAGATCCCGCAATGCACCGGGCGCTTGAGAAAGCTCGTGATGCTGTCGAGCAGAAGCAGAAGCTCGAATCCGCGAATGCGGCGAGGCAGCCCGTTGTCAGTAAATCCATTACTCAACCAAGAGTCGTCAAGCCCAAACTGACGTCGTTACCGTCGGATTGGACGGCAACCGGACATGTCGCTCCGGAAGTGGAGGAATGATGCCGAACCGCACGCACGGAAGAATTCGCATCGCGACAGCAGCAGGCGTCATAGCCGGCACGATTGTTACATCGGTGTGGGTGCGCGCTCAGCTCAGCACAGACAACCGGCCCCTTGCCTCGCTCATCCCTCCGGGAGCGCTGCTCTATCTCGAGGCCAAGGACCTTCACGGATTGCTCGATGAATGGAACAACTCGGCTGAGAAGAAGCTGTGGCTTACAAGCACAAATCACGACGTGCTCTCGCGATCGCGCCTGCTTCAGCGGCTCGAGCAGGCCCACGATGAGTTCACGGACGTTGCGGGAATCCCGATACAAATGAACCTGCTCGATCAGATGGCGGGCGGAAGATCGGCTTTCGCGTTTTACAATTTATCGGCGCTGGCCTTCGTGTACGTGACCGAAATGCCGGCAGATCGCATCGAGTCAACAGAACTCTGGCGCACACGCGCCCGCTATCAGCCGCGGGATGTGTCGGGCATTTCGTTCTATGTGAAATCGGACGAAGCGGGGGAGCGAACCGTCGCGTTCGCAAGTTACAAACGATTCTTCGTGGTTGCAACGAGCGAAGATCTGATGGCAAAAACACTGGTTCTTCTAGCCGGCCAGAACGGCGCCTCAATCGCGAATGACACATGGTTCAAAGACGCAACGTCTCAATCGGCCGGCGCCGGCGATCTCAGGCTCGTTTACAACCTCACGGCCTTACTCGCCACTCCCCAATTCCGAACATACTGGATCCAGCGAAATCGCTCGGAGCTGAAACCGTTTCGCGCCGGCATCTCCGATCTGTTCCAGGCGGCGGATTCGTTTGAAGAGCGCCGCGTACTGCTGCGGCAATCCGAGGCACAGCCGGTTACCACTGATTCCTCGATCACCGAAGCGTTGAGCTATGCCTCGCAATCGAGTTCCTTGTATCGGGCCTGGAGCATGCCCGATCGTGCCGTGCTCGCCGGCGCGCTTCAACAAGTTATCTTCGGGGAAGATACCGCTCCCGCTGTCTACAATCCGCCCGCACCTACGGTGTCGACCGAAGCGGGCGGTGTGGGAAGCGAAGCAGATCTCGAAATCCGCATCGACGAGCCTCCCTTCGAACGGGCATCCGAGCGAACTGTTGGTCCTCTCGCGGACGCGCTCATGAGCATGCAACCCGTTGCACTCGTCCATGTGCAGACGACAGCCATGCTTGACGACCAAGTTTTTGTCATGCCCGCGAGCGGAATAGTTGCCGTCTGCAAACAGCCGGATCGCAATCGCATCGAGCGTGCTCTTGCTCAAACCGCCGGCATTTCGCAACGCGCGAGCCTCGATCCGCTGCAAGTTTCGCTATCCGGTCACGCCGTCATGGTGAGCCGGCTGCAATTGACGCCCGGCCAGCACGCTCCTCTTCCGCAGGACGTCACTTACGTAGCCGTGTACAATCACGGCGCCGAGTGGCCGCATTACAAGAAGCTCTTCGCCATTGTCGACCGCACGCCCGGCAGTCCGGAAGCTCCCGAAACGCCGGCATTTTTCTCTGCAAACGTGCGCAGCCTGGGCGATAGCTTGTCACGACTCGAGCGTGCATCGATTCTCAGCGCCGATGGAGGCACAGCCGTCCACGAAACGGTTCGCTACGAGCTCGCGCATCAATGACACGCCGTACGTTTCTCGCCGGGGCCGCCGCGCCGGCCCTCGCAACGGCTTCGCCCCTGAATTGGATTGCAACGAACATCAAAGGCGAGGTGTTGTCTCGAAACTGGCCGCAATGCGAGGACTTGGTCAGCACAGGTTCTTTGTTGAAGCCGTTTGTGGCAATCAGCTACCTGGCCACTCACACACAAGCGCCTGTAATCGTCTGCCAAGGCGCCCGCGCCGGATGTTGGTTCGCACCCGGGCACGGACGACAGGATCTCAGCGCGGCGCTTGCAAACTCTTGCAACGTCTACTTCCTTCGTATCGCGAACGGCGTGAACCGAGCGGCCCTGGACATGACGTGCCTGTCATACGGACTTGTTCCCGCCGCCCGCGCATGGGACGCGCACCGGCTAATCGGGCTGAGTGAAGGCTGGCCACAGAGTCCGATCGCCGTAGCCCAAGCGTTTGCAGCGCTGACTCGCAATGCAACGGATGCAG
>JAFAQG010000507.1 GCA_019246575.1 Acidobacteriaceae bacterium | reverse complement strand
ACGATTGCAGGAATGACGCCGAACACCGGAATGTAGGACAGGATCGAAGCAGTACGGTCACTGAGCGAGCCGATAAAGTCGGTGGCGGGCGGCATGGGGCGTGGTTGCGGAGTTCCGCAGTGATAGCAGAAGGACGCGCCTGAATCGACGCTGGTACCGCAATTCGTGCAGAAAGGCAACGATCTCCGACTCCTCTACCTTGTACTTCATGTTACGCACAACCCGGGCAATTTGTTCCCGGGGGGTCTGTTACGATCAGGCGATGCGAGCGGCCCCTGTGGCGTTTTGCGCGCTTTATTTCGCAAGTGCAGTTTGCGGCTGGACTAAGCCGCTTGAAATTTTCTTTGTCGACGTCGAGGGCGGTCAGGCAACCTTATTCGTGACTCCGGCGGGGCAGTCTTTGCTGGTCGATACCGGATGGGGCTACAACGCCTACCGGGACGCGAACCGTATCGCGACGGCGGCCAAGCAAGCGCACGTGAAGAAGATCGATTACGTGCTGATCACGCATTATCACGCCGATCACGTGGGCGGCGTAGCGCAGCTGGTGAAGAAAATTCCGGTGGACACGTTTATCGATCACGGACCGAATCGCGAGGACACGAACTCGGTGAATCATTTGTACAGCGAATACCAGGCGGCGATTGCCGGAGCGAATCACGTGCTGGCCAAACCCGGCGATCCAGTGCCGATCAAGGGTATGGACGTGGTTTTGGTCAGCGCGGACGGCAAGGTCATTGGGCAACCGCTCGCGAGCGCAGGCCAGGCCAATGAGGCCTGCTCCGGCGTCGAGCAGAAGGCGACCGATCCGACCGAGAACGCGCGCTCGGTCGGGATGGTAATTACGTTCGGCCGGTTGCGAATCGTCGATCTAGGCGACCTGACGTGGCAGAAGGAACTCGAACTGATGTGCCCGGAAAACAAACTCGGTCGAGCCGATCTGCTTGTGGTTTCGCATCACGGCAGCGACCAGAGCAACAGCCCGGCGCTGGTCCATGCACTGCGGCCGCGCGTGGCCATTTTCGACAACGGCTCGAAGAAAGGCGCCTCGCCGACCGCGTGGGACATTGTAAGATTGTCGCCCGGATTGCAAGATATCTGGCAATTGCATTTCGCCGATGCCGGCGGGAAAGAGCACAACGCAGCAGACCCGTTCATCGCCAACATCGAAGAGGCGGACACGGGCTATTACCTCAAAGTGACGGCCGAGGAAGACGGCAGCTTTATTGTTTACAACGCGCGCAACAAACTAGCGAAGCAATACTCCGCCGGGCAGTAAGACAGCGGATTCGGATTAACCGAAAAAGTCTTTTACCTTTTCAAAGACACTTTTTTCTTGCGGGACGTTGTCGGCGGGCAGCAGCTCGCTGAGCACCTCGAAGAGGCGGCGCTGTTCGCGGGTGAGTTTTTTCGGGATCTGGACATCCAGATGAACGTAGAGATCGCCGCGCACCCGGCTGTTCAGGTGAGGAACGCCCAGATTGCGAAGCCGGAACTGGGCTCCTGACTGGGTGCCTTCCGGGATGCGGATCTTTTGCGGGCCATCGAAGGTTTCGATTTCAATTTCGGCGCCGAGCGCGGCTTGTGCGACGTTGACGGGCAGCGTGCAGTGGAGGTCGCTTTCGCGGCGCTCGAAGATGGGATGGTCGGCGACTTTAATGACGACGTAAAGATCGCCGGGTGGCGCTCCCGGACCGCCGGGATTGCCTTCGCCGGCCAGACGCAAGCGCGTGCCGTTATCCACGCCGGCGGGAATATTGACCTTCAGCTTCTTGTCAATGCGTGTGTAGCCCTCGCCGCGGCACTGTGAACAGGCCTGGCGAATGACTCTTCCGCGCCCTCCGCAGGAAGGGCACGTTTTGCGAATGGAGAGGAAGCTTTGCTGATAGAGGATCTCGCCGCGCCCATGACAGGCGGCGCAGGTGACCAGGCCGCCGTCTGGCTCAGCGCCGGTCCCCTGGCACTTCGAGCAGGCTTCACGGCGGGGGATTTGCAGATCCGCCGAAAGCCCACGCATGGCGTCTTCGAAAGAGATTTCGAGATCGTAGCGAATGTCCTCGCCATGCTGGACACGGGAGCGCTGGCGGCCGCCGCGGCCGAACAGATCGCCCAGGCCGAAGAGATCGCCAAGGATGTCTTCGAGATTGCTAAACGTGGACTCGTCAAAACCGGAAAATCCACCGTTGCTTACGGCCTGGTGGCCGTAGCGGTCGTAGGCGGCGCGCTTCTGCGGATCGCTGAGAAGCGCGTAAGCTTCGGCAGCCTCTTTAAACTTCTCTTCGGCGCTGTGATCGCCGGGATTCCGGTCGGGATGGTATTGGAGCGCGAGCTTGCGGTAAGCGCTCTTGAGCGTCTGATCGTCGCATTCGCGCGAGACGCTCAGAACCTCATAATAATCTCGTTTGGCGACACTCACGGATTGACTGCAACCTTCACCATGGCAGGACGTAAGAGTCGTCCTT
>JAFAQG010000339.1 GCA_019246575.1 Acidobacteriaceae bacterium | reverse complement strand
CAAAATTTGCGCTACGCAGGAACGCGCTTAAGCATACACGTTTTCCCCGGTATCGCTCGGCAGAGAAGGTCTGAAAAACCATAATTTGTCCCTTGTCGGACCCGAGTGACCGCACAAACAAGCTCGACTTTCCGTCGTACGCAATTGCGTGATCGGTTCCGACCTGGTATTTGCCGCCATCTATTGCTGTCACCATCCACCCGCGCGGAACATTTGAAGCGGAGCTGCTGCCAAGCTCGTAGCTATGTGCGTCTAATGTCACCGCGTCCAGCGTCTCAACCAGACTGGGCTCCAACGTTCTCTCTTTATTCAGAGCCAGCAGCGAATCGCGCACGCTCCGGGCCATGAGAGCGGTTCGACTTTGCGCATCATCCGCATCGGCCTTCGCTTTATACGCGCGAACAAGCCCGCTCGATAAGCTCTGCAGCTCATGCAGCCGCCGTTCCGCGTTCAGCGTCTGCAACTGCGCGGCCGCCTCATTCTGTTCCGCAAGCTTGCGCGCGCTCTGGGCGATGGCTCGTTCCGATTCTGCGATATGCATCTGCTGTTCAGCGAACGACCTCTGCCGTCTGGCTTCCGTGGCCTGAGCTTCGGCGCGCACCCTCTCGTTATTTGCGATTTGGGCTTCTCTCGTCGTAAGCGCGAGGCCCGTAATCAAGGCCGCCAGCACGGCCATGCTCCCCGCTAACCCAGTTCGGTGCCGTATCGCAAGCTTCTTCAGCTGGTACAGCGCCGACTGACCGTGCGCGGAAACGGGAAGTCCATCCTCGTGTCGCCGCACGTCTTGTAGCAGCTGTTGAACAGATGCGTACCGTTGCTCCGGCTGCTTTTTGAGCGCTTTGAGGACGATATTGTCCAACTCTCCGCGTACTCTTCGGCGAATCGTCCTCAGATTCGCTACATACGACGAAGCATCGGAAAGCGCGCCGCTGGGCTTCTCGGGTTCGTCCTCGCAAATTCTGCGCAGCAGTTCATGTACGCAATGCGAACCTTCGACAAAAGGCGTCCGTCCGGTCAGCAATTCGTACAGGAGCACTCCGAGACCGTAAACGTCTACCAGCGTCGAAAGCGGCCGCCCTTGTATCTGTTCAGGGCTTGCGTATTCGGGAGTCATGAATCCCGGCTGTGTGTGGACGGCAGCAGGCACACGGTCAATCGCATGCTCGAGCAGTCGCGCGATGCCGAAATCAACCAGTTTGACGGTTCCATTAGCCGTTACGAGCACGTTGCCGGGCTTCAAATCGCGATGTATCACGAGGTTCTGGTGCAGATAGGCAACTGCGTCGCAGATCCCGATGAACAGTTTCAGCCGGTCGTCCACGGAAAGCTTCGCGTCATCACAAAACTCGTCAACGGGTTTCCCCTCGACGTATTCCATTAACAGGTACGGGCAACCGTCTTTCGTCCAGCCGATATCGAAGAGCTTCGCTATGTTTGGATGTTCCAAGCGGCTGAGTATCGCTTGCTCCTGCGCGAAGCGGTGCAGCAGTTCGTCTGAGATGAGCCGGCCTTTGACAAGTTTGAGCGCGAACTGCTGTTTCTCCTCTGCGCCCACCGATTCCGCTAGGTAAACGGTTCCCATTCCGCCGGCGCCCAACTCGCGGACAATCTTGTAAGCGCCGACGATATCGCCGACCGATAAGCTTGAGCCGTTGGCCGAGGGCGTCAAGGGTGCTGCTCTGAGCGCCGTATCTAGGCTCGGTTGAGGTTCGCTATCCGCCCGCAGCATCGTTTCGACTAGTAAGCCTAATTCGCGCTGTTCGGCATCTTTGCTGTCGAGCAATGACCGCAGCACGCCGGCATCGGTTGACGCCGCTTCGAATAGCTCGCGTACTCTCGTCATTTGAGCCGGGGTTAAACTCGCCGTCAGCACAGCCACGCTCTCATTTGTATAAGCGTAAAGCTAAAAATCCAGGTATCATGTGATGCGAGACGAACGGTGAACGATCGCGAGGCTCTGACAAGCGCATTGCAGGAATGGCATCGCGGCCAAGTCGATGCCGGCAGGCAGGTGATCGAGCAGGTGTATTCCGAGCTGCACAGCAGCGCCGCCAAGATGTTGCGCCGGGAGCGGGCCGGCCACACTCTGCAGCCCACCGCTCTTGTCAACGAGCTATATCTTCGGTTAAGGGCGGCTGACATGCCGCAATGGCGTAGCAGGACGCACTTCTTCGCGGTCGCGGCGAACACATTGCGCAGAATCCTGATCGATCATGCGCGCGCTCGAACGGCTGAGCGTCGCGGCGGCACTGCCGCAGCACTCCCATTGCAGTTCGCCGATGCCGCGTGTTCCTGTTCCTATGAAGACCTGCTGTCGATCGAAGCAGCCCTACGAATCCTGGAGCAGACGCAACCGCGTGCCGCCCGAGTCACCGAGATGCGCTTCTTCGCGGGAATGCAGGAAAGCGAAATCGCCGAGGAGCTTGGCGTCTCGGAAATTACCGTGAAACGCGATTGGAAGTTCGCTCGCGCATGGCTTGCGGCTCATCTCTCAGGCAACGTCGCGAACGAACGTGCTGAGTAGCTTACCGGAGGCTACGAGGCCTTGCTCGTCACCGCCGGTGAGCCGTCGAGTCCCAGAGAGCGGCGCAGATCGGTTTCGATCGTCTGCCGCAAATCCGCTCGGTCGATCAACGTTTGGCGCGCATTCTCGCGGCCTTGGCCGATGCGTTCGCCTTTGTAGCTGTACCACGATCCGCTCTTTTCAACGAGCGCCTGCTGCACGCCGAGATCGAGAATGTCGCTCTCGCGCGAGATGCCTTTGCCGTAGAAAATGTCGACTTCCACTTCGCGGAACGGCGCGGCGACCTTGTTCTTCACGATCTTAATCTTGGTCCGGTTGCCGGCCACCGTTTCGCCATCTTTGATGGCGGTTGTGCGGCGCACCTCGGCGCGAACCGAGGCGTAGAACTTGAGCGCGCGTCCGCCGGTCGTTGTCTCCGGATTCCCGAACATGACACCGATCTTTTCGCGCAACTGGTTGATGAAAATCAAACACGTGTTGGCGCGAGACACAGATGCGGTCAGTTTGCGCAGCGCCTGCGACATCATGCGCGCCTGCAGGCCCATGTGGCTGTCGCCCATCTCGCCTTCGATTTCGGCTTTCGGCGTCAGCGCCGCGACCGAGTCGATGACGATCACATCAATCGCCTGCGAGTTCACCAGCGCCTGCGCGATCTCGAGTGCTTGCTCGCCGTAATCAGGTTGCGAAACGATCAGGTTTTCGGTGTCAACTCCCAGGTTTTTCGCGTAGATCGCATCGAGCGCGTGCTCGGCGTCAATGAAAGCCGCTGTACCGCCGGCTCGTTGCGCTTCGGCTATGACGTGCAGCGCAAGAGTCGTCTTTCCCGAAGACTCGGGGCCGAAGATCTCGACAACGCGCCCTCTCGGGAACCCGCCCGCGCCCAGAGCGTTGTCGATTGCGATCGATCCCGTGGTGATGACTTCCACCGGGAGCGCCGCCCGCGAGCCGAGCATCAATACTGAGCCCTTCCCAAACTGCTTGTCCATTTGCGCCAAGGTGGCGAGAATCTGCCGTCGTCGGTCGTCCATGCGATTTGTTGTCTCGCATAGAAGTTCCCGGCCGGATCGTGCCGTCTCTCAGCGCCCGTCTAAGGAAAAACTGAGCGTGGTTAAGGTACTGCTGTTACTTGTCATAGGGTGAAAGTCCCAGGTGAGAACGATATGATGTCGGATGCGCTAAAACCATGCCTGCGTCGCCTTATCGAGCTGTCGGCTGTGTGGTCTGTTTTCAAGCCCTGGTGTTCGCTGCTTCCGCGCCACACCCATCCAAGCAGGACTCCTCCTGGAAGACCTATTCCAATAAAGACCTTGGGTACTGTATCAGCTATCCTGCGCGCTGGGTCAGGGGAGAAGCGTTCGATGGCGCGGGAATGTATTTCGAAACCGGCGTAAAAAAATTCTCTAAACCGCTTGGAGAGATCGATGTCGGGCCCTTGTCCGGTATTCAGCCCGAAGGCGTGTCAAGCCCGGTGGAGTATGTGCAGGTCCATCTGGACGGGTTGAAAAAGTTTGAACGGGCCCAGAAACTCGAGGTACTCGAGGAACATGAGATAAACCTGGTGGGTAGCACGGCTTTGTTCACCAAGGACAAGTACTTCGATCCGCAGGATCGCGCGACTTGGGTGGATGAAATCGTACTGGCAAAGCACGGTGGGCGCGTGTTCCGTCTGGAGTTGGCCTGCCGCGCCGACCAGCTCGGGCGATTCGAGCCTGTGTTTACGCGTTTTATCAATTCCTTTCAGTTCGAGTGCAACCGTAAGCCATAACGGCTTCGTCATCTGAACACCGATGAAGTTTCTCGTCCTGCTGGTCTGCCTGTGCGGAGTTCCACTTGCGGCCGCCGACAAGTGGCTGGCAAAGGATCCGGCGCAATGGACACCCGAAGAAATTGATCGGGTTCTTTCCGATTCCGCGTGGGCCAGGCAGACCACCGCTATTTTGCCGTCTACGGACGAAGACCCGCGCACGTATCCTGTTCCGTTGCCGACTCCACACGATGCGGGTTTGGCGGGCGGCGTGAGCAGTACGTCCGGGTCCTCAGACGGACATTGGGACGGTGGGGTTGGACGGTTGCCGCGCGACGGTACGCCCACATTGCCGGTAACGGTGCGCTGGGACAGCGCTCTTCCGATCCGGCAGGCCTTGCGAATCAGAGGATCGGAAGCGCCTTCCGAGAAAGATTACGTCATCGCGGTACTGGGCATGGTACCCGCCCACCAGCCTTTAACCGCAGGAATGCGGCAAGGCCTCATTAATCAGGCTCGGCTCATGGCGCGCGGGAAGAAGGCCATCGTTCCGGAAGACGTCGAAATCGACGACGGAACGGGCGCGGTTCGAATCTTTTTCTCGAGGACCGAGCCCATCACATCGAACGACAAGGAGGTCACCTTCGGGACGACGTTCGGTTCGATGAAGGTCATCCAGAAGTTCCGGCTCAAGGAAATGATGTACCGCGGAAAGCTGGAACTATAGCGGCCCTAAACTTCGCGCCTTCTGGTTTTGCCGAGCAAGTGCTTCGCTTTTGAGATCGCCTGCTGCTCCGCTTCCTCGGCCGTAGGGGCAGAAAAGCGCGCAATGCATGCGCCCGGCGAGACATTGTCTGCCTGGCACACGTACTTGTCTCCGACGCGGTAGCTGGTCAACCTGACCGGCCAGCCGTTCAATTCAATCTGCCGCTCCTGATATTGTTGCGTGTTCACAATGGTCATCTACTTGCTTGTGCTCCAACGGACTGGGCTGCGCCGCGCTCGACGGGGGCACCCACCAGATTGCCCCATTCCGTCCACGAGCCGTCGTAATTCTTCACGTTTCCCACGCCTAGCAAATACTTCAGGACGAACCACGTGTGGCTCGATCGCTCACCTATACGGCAGTAAGCGATCACCGGGCGCGTTTCCTGAACTCCTTCGGCGCCATACAAAGCTTTGAGCTCATCGAACGACTTGAACGTCCCATCGTCGTTGCAAGCCTTGCCCCAAGGGACATTCCGCGCACCCGGAATGTGACCGCCGCGCTGGCAGGTCTCCGGCAATCCGGGAGGCGCGAGAATTTCTCCCGTAAATTCCTGGGCGCTGCGCACGTCGATCAGCGTCGTTGCGCCACCGTTCTGTAGGGCGTTACGGACTTCCGGCAGAAATGCGCGCAGCGAGAGATCCGGTTGTTGCGCCTTGTACCCGGTCGCAGCATGCGA
>JAFAQG010000297.1 GCA_019246575.1 Acidobacteriaceae bacterium | reverse complement strand
ACGTCTGCGATTTTCAAGCATCGAAGAATATACTTCTACAATCGCTGGAACCTTACGAATTGGAGGTACTGATTTTGACGATCATGCCCTTTCTGCTCTTCGATGGCCACTGTGCTGAAGCCATGGAATTTTACAAGTCCTGCTTGGGCGGTGAGTTGACCGTTCTCAAAGTGGGCGACTCGCCGATCAAGAACCAAATGCCGTCGGAAAAGCACGGCAGGGTTGCGTACGCGCACCTCAAAAATGATGCGATCGAGTTTTCGGCCACAGACTGGCTGCACCCGACGAGGACACCCACACAAGGGAATACGGTTTGCATGTACCTGGCCGGCAAAACATATCGCGAACTCAAAACTGTCTTCGACAAACTTGCAGTGGGAGCTGACCCGGTGCTGCTCGACGATTTGCGAGATATGCCGTTTGGCACTTATGGACACCTTGCCGACAAGTACGGCGTCCACTGGTTCTTCAGAGGTGAAGAGAAATCGGGCGTCTGACACCATACTTGGCTTTGCCGTCTGCTTAACGCGCTACTGCTTTCGCTTGACCCTGTAACTCAAGAAACCTCCCGGCGTGTGCCAACGCTCGGGTCCACCTGGATATCGCCCGTGTTCTCCGCCACCGCTGCCCGGCAGTTGTCGCAGTTGTTACATGGCCCGGTAAAGTTATCGGCGAAGTAACCGAGCAGAAACTCGCGGCGACAGGAATTAAGGTGAGCGTACTCTTGCATCTTGCGTAGGCGCGCGCGTTTCGTGTCCTTTCGATGCTGCTGCTCGTCGGCTGCTGCCTCTGCCACCTCATTTAAATCAACATCTTCGTTAACGACAACTTCGCCGGTGGGAAGTTTCTCAACGCCCCCCACATCTTGCAAGCGCTGAATGACTCGCGTCAGCTTTCGCTCGGAAAGGTCTGTCTCGGGCGCAATTTGTTCGGGTTGAACCGGGCCGTTCTGATTCGCGATTGCCTGTGCTACTTTCTCGATCTGCTCGGTCTCGAGCTTGCCCTCGCCGGTCAGAAATTTTTGAACGCCCATGTCTTCATCGCGGAAAAACAGCACGGCCTCGGCTTTCTCACCGTCACGTCCCGCACGCCCGATCTCCTGGTAGTAGGAGTCGATCGAATCGGGCACGTCGTAGTGATAAACGAATCGCACGTCAGCCTTGTCAATGCCCATTCCGAACGCGTTCGTCGCAACGATCACCTCGGCGTCTCCGGACATGAACCGCTCCTGAATCTCGGTCCGCTCCGATGCCTTGAGACCGGCGTGGTAAAACACCGCTCTCACATTTTCTTTTTCGAGCGCGTGCATGATCGTCTCGGCATTCTTACGAGTCGCAACATAGACAATTCCCGGTTTGTCGGCCCAGTGTACGCGATGCACAAGCGCGTCAAGTTTGTCGCTCTCAGTCTTGAACGAGTCAACACGCAAGTAAATGTTCGGGCGATCGAACCCGTGAACAAACAATTTAGGGTTCCGCAAACCAAGCCGCTGCACAATCTCGTCGCGGACCTGGGGGGATGCTGTCGCCGTCATGGCGAGGACCACGGGATGCTCCAGACGCTGGATGACTGGCCCTAAGTCCAGGTAGTCCGGCCGAAAATCGTGTCCCCATTCGCTGATGCAGTGTGCCTCGTCGACAACGAACAGGGCCACGTTCGCCTTTTCCAGCACCTCAATTGTTTCCTGTTTTCGGAACTGCTCGGGTGCAAGAAAAATGTATTTGCCGCTTCCCTCTTCGATCTTTTCGATCGCCGCTCGCGCATCTGCGATCCGCTGTGCTGAGTTCACCACCACTGCATCCGGTCCCTCGGCCGCATTAATCGCGTCAACTTGGTCTTTTTGCAGCGCGATCAACGGTGACACCACAACCGTTGCCCCCTCGAGCATCAGGCCCGCAATTTGGTAGATCGCCGATTTCCCAGACCCGGTCGGCATCACGACCAGCGAATCGTTCCCGTCCAGCAGCGCGCGTACCGCATCCTCCTGCCCGGCCCGGAGCGATTCGAATCCGAAGTTTTTCCTCGCAGCCGAAACGATCGTGCTCGAAGTTTTCCGTGTCCCCTTGGTACCAGTCCTTTTTTGCGCCGGTTGTTTCCTGTCACTCGTCGGCATGGCGTCTACCATCTGATAACCACCGCCGCTTCGGCGTTTCGGCTTCGGAATACAAGCGTGCGGATAAACGTCAGACACGGCCGAACACGTCCAATTCCAGTACTGATAGCCCGTACTCGTTAAACCTATACCGTCTTGTAAGGCCCCATGCAGCGGTTTAGACTACGCCTTCAGGGTAGGGGAATTCCGGAATCGGGGGGCGGCTACTGATCATGCAACAGGAGCGATTTTCGCTCAATGTGCCCACACGTGCTGTGGATACAAGAGATAAAGGATTTATTGTAGTGCCGCAAGGCGCCGTACTAAGTGTGCAGGAAACGAATGACGGCGGGCGGCTTCTTAAAGTGCTCTGGGGCGAGAGGGAATTACTGATCCTGTCGCAAGATCTCGCCGAGCGCGGCAACCGGCTGCCCACCTGATCTGCAGCCGTTTCGAACTCGCCACAACACCTTAAACATCTGCGCATTTAAGCGCTAGCCTCTTACTGCCCGTCCGAGAACAACTCAAAGTATCTCCCGATCGTGAACAATTCCCGGAGTGCCGCACTTCTTTTTCGTTTAACCGATAAGAAGTCTGGAGGCGTAAACTTCTCGATGCTTGGCGCACTGCGCATTTCATTTCTTCCCCTTGCGGCCGGAGTTCTTTTCACAACCGGCCAGGCTCTGGCCACACCGGTCACGTCAACCACATTTTCCGGGTGGAAGGCGACTCTGACCGGAGCACCGACGGAGCTCGATTTCAACGGTGTCCATTACACCACCTACAACACCAGCGCCGGACTGACGCTCCAGGCTGTAGGCAACCCGGCCCTCGGATACAAATTCACTGGTCCCGATAACGGCAGCTATTACTTATCGGGTATTACGTATAACGGACTTCTTAGCCTCGCCGGGTCGAGCAGTTCGGGAGCGGATATCAATGTCCTGACTCCTAGCGCCGGCAATAACGCAATTCTCGTGTCGGTGGGCAGCACGGCTTCCACCCCGATTACGCTGACGCTTTCAGACAATGAGTCTTTCACGCTCAATACCGGCGGCTTGTTCGGAATGGCGCTTACACACCCCGTCACGTCCCTCACTGTGAGCACCACGTCGGGCTCGCAACCCGTTATTAACGATTTTTGGTTTGGATCGAGCTCGCTGACGCAGGATGGCGGCGGTAGCGGCGGTGCGAGTCCGGTACCGGAAGGCCGGACCGCGATGCTGGTCGCCGGCGGCATACTTGTCCTGTTCGGAGCCGGCCGGAGGGTGGCCAAAATCGCAGGGGTTTGATGCGCTTCTGCTCTACCGAGCGGCGCATGCTCAAAGGCGATTTCAGCCACGCGTGATAGCTTAGTGGCTGATCTCAATGGCGTGGTTCACGCGGCAAAAGCCCTCGGTCGAAGGCGCGGTCACCGACGCCGAAAAGAGTGTTCGTACCGAGGGATTGTGGCAGAAGTGTGAATCGTGCGGCCAGATCATCTGGCGTAAAGCAGTAGAAGAGAATCTGCAAGTCTGCCCCAAGTGCCGCCGTCACTTCCGGATTGGCGCGGCGGAGCGTTTGGCGCAACTCTTCGACGATGGGAAATACGAGACCCATGACGACAAGCTGCAATCGTCGGATCCGCTTTCCTTCGTAGACTCGAAGCCTTACGTACAACGGCTGGAGGAGATGCGCCGCATCACCAATTTACCTGATGCGGTGATCGCTGCCAGCGGTATCCTCGACGGACGCCGAGTTCACATCTGTGCCCTGGAATTGAGGTTCATCGCCGGCAGCATGGGCGCAGTCGTTGGCGAGAAAATCGCGCGAGCGATCGAGCGCTGCCTGGCGGAAAACACCCCCCTCATCATCGTTTCCGCTTCCGGCGGCGCACGTATGCAGGAAGGGGCCATTAGCCTCATGCAACTGGCGAAACTCTCGGCAGCCCTCATGCGCCTTGACGAAGCGCGCCTTCCTTATATAAGCGTGTTGACCGATCCTACGACCGGCGGCGTCACGGCCAGTTTCGCCATGCTCGGCGACGTAAACATAGCGGAACCGGGCGCG
The DNA here is from genome assembly GCA_019246575.1 of Acidobacteriaceae bacterium. Next base: position 5,145 of record JAFAQG010000297.1, on the reverse strand, counting down.
CTGATCGGCTTCGCCGGTCCGCGCGTCATCGAACAGACCATCCGTCAAAAACTTCCCGAAGGTTTTCAGCGTAGCGAGTTTCTGCTCGAGCATGGTTTCCTCGACGCCGTCGTCCCCCGGGCAGAACTCAAACCGTACATCGCGAACGCACTCAACTTCTTCCTGGCATAAGACTCCCGCAGGTCTAACGCCTAGGCCGTGCCCTACGCTTAGGAGAGATGCTGCAACTCACCGGAGCCGGGAAACGGTTCGGCCCCAAACTCCTGTTCGAAGGCCTCGACTGGCTCATCACGCCGAAGGAGCGCGCCGGACTGGTTGGCGGCAACGGGACGGGTAAATCGACGCTACTAAAGGTCATCGCGGGAATCGAGTCACTCGACTATGGCTCAGTCTCAGGTATGAAGGGCATCCGTATCGGTTACCTGCCGCAAGACGGCCTCCAGGTTAGTGGTCGGACCGTTTTCGCCGAGTGCATGACGGTTTTCGCGGGTCTGAAGGAACTGGAGCAGGAACTCGAAGCGCTCGCCGCCCGCATGAGCGAGCTCGATCCTGCGAGCAGCGAGTACCACGCCGTAGCCGAGCGGTTCGAGCGCGCCGATAACGAATTTCGGACGCGAGATGGGTACGCGATCGAGGCACAGGTGGGAGCCGTCCTCGCAGGTCTCGGATTTCGCAAAGACGACTGGCAGCGGCACACGGAAGAGTTCTCGGGCGGATGGCAGATGCGCATCGCACTTGCGAAGCTGCTGCTCGAAAAACCCAACCTGCTGCTCCTGGATGAGCCGACGAATCATCTCGACCTCGAAGCCCGGACTTGGCTCGAAGACTATCTGAATAACTACGAATTCGCATACATCCTTATTTCTCACGACCGGTATTTCCTGGACGTGACCGTTACCGAGATCATCGAGATTTGGAACAAGCGGGTCCACTTCTATACCGGAAACTACGAGAGATACCGGCAACAGAAGGCGGAACGATTGGCGCAGCTCGAGGCGGCATACAAAAATCAACAGGACAGGATTCAACAGCTTGAGGCGTTTATCAACCGGTTCCGCTATCAGGCCACCAAGGCCAAGCAGGTGCAGAGCCGGATCAAAGAGCTGGAGCGGATTGAGCGGATCGAGTTGCCTGCCGAAGAAAAAACAATTCACTTCACATTTCCGCAGCCGAAGCCCAGCGGGCGCGTTGTGGCCCAGTTTAAAGACGTGGCGAAAAGTTACGGCACGAAACACGTCTTCAGCGGTGTGAACTTCACTATCGAGCGCGGCGACAGGATCGCGCTCGTCGGAGTGAACGGCGCGGGCAAATCGACGCTGATCAAATTACTTGCACGCACAGAAGCGCTAACGGCCGGCGACTACACACTCGGCCATAATGTCGAGCCTGATTACTTTGCACAAGACCAGTACAAGGAACTGGACCCGCACATCCGCATACTGGACGACTTGAGAGAAGCCGCCCCGCGAACCACCGAAACGGAGCTGCGCAACCTTCTGGGATGCTTTCTGTTCAGCGAAGACGACGTATTCAAGCGGATCGAGGTGCTCTCAGGCGGCGAGCGGAACCGTTACGCGCTGGCGCGGATGCTGCTGCGGCCGGCGAATTTTCTGCTGCTCGATGAGCCCACGAACCATCTGGACCTGCGGGCCAAGGATGTCCTGCTCGAAGCTCTGGAGGAGTTTACGGGCACCGTTGTCTTCGTCTCACACGACCGCTACTTTTTGGAGAAGCTGGCCAACAGGGTGTTCGAAATCGGACAAGGCGAGGTGCGCGTGTTTCCCGGAAATTATTCCGACTACCTCTGGCGCAAAGAGGCTGGCGCGGAGCATAGGCCAACGCTGGAAGATGTTCGCATTGGCGTACCGCCCGCGCAGCCCATCCCCATACCGAAGCACGAAAGCGCAGGAAAACGGATCAACCCCATCAAGCTGAAGCAAATGCAGGATCAAGTCAAAGAACTCGAGCAAAGCATCGCAGAACTCGAATCGCAGATTCAGATCTCGGAGCTGGCCCTATCCGATTTCAGCGGCCCGGAAGCAGCAGCCCGCCTGGCGAGCCGGTTAGAGGCACAACGCGCCGAATTGCAAACGGCGATGTCCGCTTGGGAGAAGCTGACGGAGCAGATCGAAGCGACCGCGTGAGGCAGCGTCTTCTCAGTGCATGCCCAGCGCTTGACGCCACGCCAGCACGGCCTGGTAAACATCCAGGCGTCCGTGACCCACATTGGAATTGATGAACTTCGCGTGCGCGGTCGATTGCGCACTCGGGCTTTGCCCGCAAAATTGATTCACGTTCAACAGCAGCGCAACCGTGCCGGAAACGAAGGGCGTACTGAACGAAGTGCCCCAGCTCGCCGCATAGGCCGAGAAAGGATATGTCGTAACGACGCCTTCCCCGGGTGCGCCGACCCAAACTAATTGCGGACCGTAATTAGAAAACGAAGAAAGCTGGTCAGAGTTGCTCGTTGAAGCTATTCCCATAACATCCGGCAGGCCTGCCGGATAAACCACCGTATCTTGGCCGCTGTTGCCGGCCGCAGCAACCGAAACCATGCCTTTCGAGGTCGCAAGGTCCAGGGCGGTGGCCACTTCCGCCGAATAGGCGGCCAGATTAAAACTCATATTTAGAACATTGGCGTTGAATGCGATGGCATAATAGATCGCTCGCAGAATATCGGAAGTATATCCGGTGCCATCGGATCTAAACGCCTTCAGCGGCAGAATCTGTGCTGCGGGCGCTACCAGGTGGATCACCCCCGCGACCATCGTGCCGTGGCCAAAATCGCTGTATTGCGGGTTCCCGTCCACCACCGCAGCCGTCGATTGGTCTACGCCGGCAGCCGTACGGCCACTCACCCATGACGGCTGCGAGCCGTTGGTCGAAGGTGTCGCATAGAGGACCACGTCCGCAGTCTCGTCGGCCCCGCTCTGATTACGGGTGAAATCGTACCCGGGAAGCACGACCCGCTTCAGTGCGGGATGATTTGCATCCACCCCCGTATCAATCACGGCCACGGTACCGGCGCCTCTTACTCCGAATGCCGCTTGAGCGTAGCTCAGTCCAATGAGCCAAACCGCCGGCTGGCTCACGTACCCGTGCGGCACGGTAACTCCGAAATAATTCACCGGGGTCGTATCCGTCAGCGCGGCCGGAACGCTATAGGAGTCCGCCGACTGGGCCAGCAGATCCGGCTCGCAATCGACAACTCCAGGTAAGTTTAACAGTTGTGAAACAAGGCTGCCGCTATCGGTTGCAGAACTGACTAGGAATACCTGATCTTGCGGATCACCTATGGCTTCCGTAACGCTGCAGGCGATGCTTGCGCAAATGGCGGATATCTGCGTCGACCCACCGCTGACTCGGACGATGGCGCGGCCTTGCCCTTGAACCGGCAGAGTCCAGAAAGCAGAACCGAGGACAGCTGAAAGCAATAAACGAGGTGACATTTGACATGACCTCCCCAAACCGATTTGTGTAAACACAGGTCGGGAACACGACCTATGAGGTGAAAGAAGTCCGGAAAAGTTAAATGGGTGCAAATATGCTTACACATCTGCGGCTATCCGCCGCTATTTGCACGAAATTTTGGTTTAATCAAACCCAGTTCTGGACAACTTTCCCTTTGCCACCTATAGAGTCCTGCGAATTTATCCATATTTCCCAGTAATAACCCTACAGAGTACTACTGGGACTATTCGAAACTGTGGCCTTAGTCTCGCCTTTTCGCGAAATGAAGCGAGCGTCCGCGTTTTGACAGACAGAAAACCGCGAGTCGACGCCTTGCGATAGACTCGTGAAAGTGCGCCGCTCGATCGCCCTCGTCCTTACATTGCTATTTAACTGGACGATCGTTGCGCCCGCATTGCTAGCTCCTGCCCCTTCCGCCATACCACCGTGCTGTCGCAGAGATGGAAAGCATCGCTGTGCGATGCGCGGCATGGACGCCGAGACGACGCAATCTTCCTCAATAGGGGTCACGACCGAATGTCCGTGGCGTTCGCATCCGGTTGGGAAGTCGACGCCGCCGCTACATGCGTCGATTAACGCGGCACTGATTTTTGCCGGCCTAATAGATCATCCCCTCGTTTCGGCAAGAACCAAGCCGGGCTACCGTATGTCGTTTAGCCGGTCACGGCAAAAGCGCGGTCCTCCGATTTACCTCCTGTCGTAAACGCGACAACAGTTTTCTTTCAGTTACACCTCGAACCCGCGTTCGAGGGGATGGCTATTTGTACCTAAGCGGAGGAGTTGTGTTTTACAATGTGTCGGCCAGGCTGGTTGCGCTCTCGCTATTCGGTGGTTGTCTATGGATCGGGTCTGCCCAGGAAACGATCAACTACGCAACTGTAAGTGGACGTGTCGTGGACCCCACAGGCAAGGTGGTTCCAGGGGCGCGCGTTACGGCACGCGAAACCGAGATGAACGTCATCGCCACGACAGAAACGGACCAAGATGGGCGGTTCCGGTTCCCGTACCTACACGTCGGCTCGTATGAGATCGGAGTTGAGCAAGACGGTTTTGCGAAGGCCGTCTACCAGCTCAAGGCCACCGTCGGCGCCGCCTTCGATCTCCGGATCGCGCTGGCAATTGCGTCGAACCAGACTAACGTTACTGTTAACGGCGAGGCAGCCGTACTCGATAACGCGAGAACACAGCTGGCGGAGACCGTATCGCAAGCGGAGATCAACGAGCTTCCAATGAATGGGCGCAATTTTCTGGATATCGCTTTGCTTACGCCAGCGGCTTCTCCAACGAACACCGCGAGTACGCAGTTGTTTGCCGAAACCTCGGCGGTACCGGGCCAGGGTATTTCGATTAACAGTCAGCGGAACTTTTCCAACAGCTTCGTAGTCGACGGATTGTCGGCCAACGACGATGCTGCAGGACTTGTAGGCAGCTTCTACGGCCTGGATGTCGTAAATGAGCTACAGGTGGTCACCTCCGGTGGCCAGGCGGAGTTCGGCCGCGCTCTCGCTGGATACATCAACATCGTCACGAAGAGCGGCACAGATTCGGTGCACGGCGATGCCTACGGGTTCTTCCGCAATCAGCGGCTGGATGCCGCGAACGCACTTACAAATACGAATCTTCCTCTGACTCAGGCACAGTACGGGGCTTCGCTGGGCGGCCCGATCGTCAGGG
>JAFAQG010000295.1 GCA_019246575.1 Acidobacteriaceae bacterium | reverse complement strand
CGTTTGTGGTCGATGAGACCCGTGCTGCGGGGGTGGAGTACTTGCGGGGCCGGTACATCCCCACGAAAAAGAACGCACCGGCAGCAAACGTTTACCTTGACCACGGTTTCCGACTGCTTGAATCCGGTGAGGCAGGGACGCTGTGGGAGTTGAACCTACGACAAAGCTCGATTGCATGCCCCGATTGGATTCGATTAGAGCGCAAGGAGGAAGCCTCGAGTGAGTACGCCGTTGCGTAAAACAGTCACCTCGATCGTCGCACAAATCTTCCAGATGCCGGAAGACAAGCTCAGTCCCGAATCGTCGCCCGACGACATCGAGGCTTGGGATTCGTTACAGCACCTAAACCTGGTCCTCGCGCTTGAGCAGGAGTTTGGCGTTCAGTTTGCGCCCGAGGAGATAGAGGAACTACTCTCGATTGAACTGATCGCGGCCCTGGTGGAAGAGAAGTGCAGTACGTGCGGAGTGATACATGGCCGTTGAATTTCGGTATGCTCGGGCGGAAGAGTACCCCGCCATCAGCAAATTCGTAAACGACAATTGGGCTGAAAACCACATCTATGTGCGCGCAAGAGCGCTCTTTGAATGGACATTTCAGCGTCCAGGGTATTGGCAGGACGGCGGAGCGAGTATCGCGATCGCCGAAGAGAATTCGCAATTAGTAGGTATTCTCGGCGGAATTCCATTTACCCTGAACCATTTCGGACAGTTGTCGAACGCTGTCTGGATTGTGAATTACATCGTCCGCGAAGACTACCGAAAGGGAACGACGGCGCTGCGGCTCCTCAGCCAGTTCCGGAAGCCGCGGTTTGATTCGACGATCGCATTTGGGATCAATCCTTCAACTTCGGCAATCTACAGAGTCTTGCGCGGTGAAGTAGTCGACAAAATGCCGCGCCATATTCTATTCGTGCCTGGAACTGACGCACGTGTTCAGCGAATGCTTACGCTGCTTGGTCCTGAATGGACATCCGATAGCACAAGGAGCCTGGCTGCCACATTCGAAACGGCGAACCGGGTTCGACAGAGCGGCACGGTCGGGCGCGAAATTCCAAAGCATTGGGACGAACACGACTGGCCGGAGTGGGCCAATCGCACAATAGGCGCAGTTCGAGATTCGAATTACTTGAGATGGCGCTACATCGACCATCCCGCGTTCAGGTACCGCATTTTGACCATACGGGACGGATGGCGTACGGGGCTGTTGGTCTGGCGCCTTGAAAAGATTCAAGCCAGGACAGAGGCCGGCCGACAAGAGATAGAGCGCTTCGGCCGCGTCGTCGAGTTCCTGCCTGCCTCGCCGGCCAACGCCGAAGAGCTCGTCTCGGCGCTGATTCGAGAGCTCAACGAGGCTTGCGCAATGGGCGCAGATTTTTACACTTTTCATGGCGAGATACGCCGGCTGCTAACGGATTGCGGGTTTCGCGACGCCGACTTGCATCCGCAGGGTACGTTGTTTCCCGGCCGCTTCCAACCGCTTGATACTAAGGGTGGCGGCATCATGAGCGCGATGTTTCTGCCCCCAGACCTCCCGAAGTGCTGTTCAGAGCCCGGATGTCCGTGGTATTGGACGAAATCGGATTCCGATCAAGACCGGCCGAATTAGAGATCTTACCCACCCATGTCTTCCGAACCGTGTCTCCGGGTAGTGATGTACCACTACGTCCGCGATCTGCCAAATACCAGGTTTCCGCGCATCCACGGCATGTTGCTGGACCGCTTCTACAGGCAGGTACGGGAACTTCGTGCAACGCATGAGATGGCGACATTAGAGATTGCTCTCGACTATCTCCAAGGGCGGTATGTTCCGCCTCGGGACTTGTGCCTGTTAACTTTCGACGACGGATTGAAGGAACACTATCGCGACGTCACCCCGATTCTGCATGAGCTCCGAATACAGGGATTATTCTTTTTGATCACCTCCTGCCCGGAGGAGCGACGCGTGGCCCCCGTCCATATGAACCACTTTCTAATGGCGAGTCTAGGGGTGGACGAGTATTCACGGGTTTTTCGACAGGCTCTCGATAATCGAGGGTGCCACCAGAACGACGAGGCGATCGACTGGGCGCTTGCGACTCGCACATACCCATGGGATATGAGAGAAGTTGCACACCTCAAGTATCTGTTTAACTTCGTTCTCGATGCCGAGCTTCGGGATTCTGTCGTCACAGGTTTGTTTGAAGACAAGATTGGGAAAGAACCATCGTTCTCGGAAGAGCTTTATGTCGGGTGGGATGAGGCGCGCGCCATGCAGCGGGCTGGTATGGCTATAGGCGGTCATACCCATCGGCACCGGCCTCTCGCAACGCTTTCGGAGGCGGAGCTTGCGAAAGACGTGAGAATGTGCCGTTGTCTTTTGCACGACAAGCTCGACGCTCAAAATCTCTGGCCATTTTGTTACCCGTATGGGAAAACGAATTCGTTTGATGAACGATCCATAAACGCTCTTCGCGATGCGGGATTCGTCTGTTCTTTCACGACGGAGACAGGCCTCGCTGCAACCGGGATGGATCTGTTTTCGATCCGACGGTTCGACTGTAACCGCATCGAGCTGCCCGCTCGGGCAGCGTAAGAGGCAAGAAATCGATGAACGCAAACCGACGTAAGATTTGTGTCGTTTTGGTGGACCGTGCCAATTACGGGCGTTTGAAGCCGGTGATGAAGTCGATTCAGGCGCATCCTGCTCTCGAATTGCAGATCGTGGTAGCAGGAACCATGGTTCTGGCCCGATTCGGGCAACCGGTTGATATCGTGCGCCGCGATGGGTTCGAGATTAGCGGCGAGATCTACCTCGAATTGGAAGGATCGACCCCAACAACCATGGCGAAGTCCGTCGGGTTTGGCGTTCTCGAGTTCGCGAACGAGTTTCAAAGGCTGAAACCCGATATAGTGCTTTTGATTGGGGATCGGTACGAAGCCGTATCGGCTGCGATCGCGGCAGCCTACATGAACCTGTGCATTGCGCACGTACAGGGTGGTGAGGTATCGGGCTCGATTGATGAAAGCGCGCGTCACGCGATCACGAAATTTGCGCACTTCCACTTCCCGAGCACTGTTCGGTCAGCCGAGTACCTGGTCCGTATGGGTGAGCGGCGGTCCTCGATCCTTGGCATTGGCTGTCCGAGCAGCGATATCGCCCGCGAGATGAATCGCACGCTCGATGCCGAGATGGTGAACAGCACAGGCAGCGGTGCAATCATAGACGTTGCCCAGCCGTACCTTCTCGTCGCGTTTCACCCAACCACTACGCGCTACGGCGGGGAGCTCGAAGATATACACGAGCTGCTTGCTGCGCTTGACAGTTTGAAGCACCAGACCATCCTGCTTTGGCCGAATATCGATGCGGGTTCTGACAATATCAGTAAGGCGGTTCGAATCTTCCGGGATCGTAGAGCGCCGTCCTGGCTTCGGACAGTGACAAACCTCACGCCGGAGACATATCTTCGCGTGCTTGCACACGCCGCCTGCGCCGTCGGCAATTCCAGTAGTTTTGTTCGCGATGCAAGCTATTTCGGTACACCGGTGGTCATTACGGGCGAGCGCCAGCGAGGGCGGGAGCACGATGTGCATGTTGTGCATTCCTCAATCGAGCGAGGGCGCCTGCTTGCCGCGATCCGCGCCCAGGTCGCGCACGGCCGTTATGAACCCAGCAAGCTCTATGGAGACGGGCACGTTTCGGAACGGATTGCGGACGCCCTTGCTTCGGCGCGACTGTACGTGCAGAAGACATTGGATTACGTAAGCATTCAAGACTCCGATGCGGATGGAGGATTTGCGGGTGAATACATCATTACGAATATTGGGAATCATTACGGCGCGAGGGGGATCGAAGGGAATTCCGCGCAAGAATATAGTTCCTCTATTGGGTAAACCGCTGCTCGCTCACACGATCGAAGCCGCCAAAAACGCACGCCGGCTCACTCGGACCGTCTTGTCGACCGACGATCCCGAAATTGCACAGATAGGCATCGAGTGGGGCGTTGAGGTTCCGTTTCTCCGTCCGCCCGAACTCGCCAGGGACGATACGCCTACCGTGCCAGTGCTCCAGCATGTCGTGCGCGAACTGGAGAATCAAGGAGACCGCTTCCACGGAATTCTCACGCTTCAGCCGACCAACCCGCTACGCGGGCCCGAGGACATCGACGGCGCCATCGAGTTGTTTGCGAGTACGGGCGCCGATTCCGTTATCTCGTTTGTCGACGTGGGTGAAAAACACCCCGCGCGGATGAAGGTGATCGACGAAAGGGGCCGAGTCTCGGATCCGCCATTCGCGGAAGTTCTGGAAGGACAGCCCCGACAGAGTCTTCCGAAGCTCTATTTACGCGAAGGGTCGATCTATCTTACCCGCCGGTCCGTTCTGATGAACGATGGATCGCTCAAAGGCAGCGACTGCCGAGCGTGGATCGTCGACCCTAAGCGAGCTTGCAACATCGACACGCCGTTCGATCTGTTCTTGGCGGAACAGCTTTTAAAGGTAAATAGGGGCGATGCTGCCTACCATTTTGGTCGCTGAATCGACGGGATTCGCTCCAGAAGCCTGCGAGATCCTGCGCAGGGCGGGGAACGTGTGTCTAGAGGATCTGAACGCCGAGTCCCTCTCGGAGCGATTGAAGGAAGCCGATGTCCTCTGGGTACGCTTGCGAAACCGCATTGACGGCTCTATTCTGAGCCGTGCGCGGCGGCTGAAAGCGATCGCAACGCCCACCACGGGGCTGAACCATATCGATATCGAAGCCGCCCAGTCACGTGGGATTGAAATTCTGTCGCTTCGCGGCGAGGTAGATTTCCTCCGCGATATCCGGGCAACCGCAGAACTTACCGTCGGTCTGGCACTCGCGCTGATACGACGCGTGCCACAGGCGTTCGATCACGTACAGCGAGGTGGATGGCAACGCGACCTGTTCCAGGGATCGGAGCTGTACCGGAAGATTATCGGCATCGTTGGATATGGCCGTCTGGGGAAGATTGTGGCCGACTACTTCAGCGCGTTCGGAGCGAGGGTGATAGCAGCGGATCCGTACATAGACGCGCGGGAGGTAAGCCGCAGTGTGGAACTGGTCACACTCGAAGAGCTGATAAGGCGCGCAGATTTAGTATCGATACACGTAAACTTGTCTGCGCATACCACGCGCCTGTTCGATGAAGCGAAGTTTGCGGTCATGAAGCGTGGTGCATACCTGATTAACACCTCGCGCGGAGAAATCGTGGATGAACGTGCTTTGCTCGCTGCCCTCGAAAGCGGCCACCTGGCGGGAGCGGGAATCGATGTCATTGCCGACGAACACAACATCTCGACGTCGCCCCTAGTCGCGTACTCACGGACACACACGAACTTGTTGATCACGCCGCACATTGGCGGCTGCACTCGAGAGTCGATGGAGAAAACCGAAGTGTTTCTGGCGCACCGCGTCAG
>JAFAQG010000271.1 GCA_019246575.1 Acidobacteriaceae bacterium | reverse complement strand
CCACTTGACCTCCGGCATATCGTCGACTGTGAATGCCATCGCGATAGGGCCTCCTCTTGAATAAATAATCCCGACGTCGCTTCTCAAATGATCAAGCGCGACGGTCTTGTTCGCGATCGTGACCTCTTTCATGTCACGACCAATGCAGTTGCGCTCGCGCTGTCGTTCGAGAGTCGCAAGCATGTCCTCGGACGCTTGTTTCGAAACCAATTCTCCGCTATACAGTTTTTCGAGCATGATGACCATTTCACGCGGAGTACTGCGGCCAATGCCCCACTTTTTGTTTTCCGCCTTTTGCCCTTCGCTCGTTTCGCCTCCGCCTCCGATTTTTCGCATCACACGCGTGTTATCCAATCCCAGACGCGCCATGCGTTCATTTACCGCGTCACCGTTCACATGACTCAGGATCAGATTCGTCGCCGTGTTGTCGCTCAGCACGATCATGAAATCGATCAGATCGGAGATGGGCAGCAGGTCGGCGTTGCTCATATCCTGAACAATTCCGGCGCCGGAAACTTTTGCATCGGCTGTGACGGCTACCGGTTGCTTCGGGCTGAGCTTGCCTTCGGCCATCTCAAAAAAGCATTCAATCATGATGGCGAGCTTGATCGTGCTCGCGGTGCGGACGGGCTCGTTTTCGCGGATACCATAACTTATACCCGTGCGGAGGTTCTTCGCATACAGACTGACGCTGCCGCGAAAATGATCGATCTTCTCGTGCACGCGGGAATCGAGTATTAGCATCGTCTCCGGACCGGGCGCGGCGAGACAGGCAAGCGCAGACGCGAGAACCAACGGCGCGGCGATACGTGTCTTCATGAGCGTTTGCTCACGCACGGATGCCCTGCCCAGATAAACCGCAGGGGCCAATCGGCGCATTGCGTGATGCCAACACGTGGCGTAGTTGCGATCTCGAAGACGGGTCTTTCGCGCCAGCAGCGGATTGTAAGCTCGCCTCCATCGAGTCGCCGGCCGTAATGTTCGCGCGTGATCGCAAGGGCCTGCGTCAGCTTGCCCGGCCCGTTTGCCAGACCAACGTGCGGTCCGTGCCAGTTGCGTCGCCGGTACATGTCAGATAAGCCAGACAGGGGCTCGAGTGCGCGAATCAAAACGCACCCTGCCGTACCTTCGCGGTCCGCCACGACGTTCAGACATTCATGCATCCCGTAAATGAAATATACATAGGCACGACCCGGCGCTCCGAAGAGCACCTTCGTGCGCTCGGTTTTGCCTCGCGATGCGTGTGCGGCGAGATCATCCGCTCCAAGATATGCTTCCGTTTCGACGATCATGCCTGCTGTTGTGCCGTGGATGAGGATGCAGCTGAGCAACTCGCGTGCGAGCTCCACAGCCGGACGCGCAAAGAACTCTAAGCTGACAGGTTTCGTCTCACGCCACAATTGCGGAAGCGGTACCGGATCGCGATGCGCCTCGCGCGGCCCGTCCCCTTTTCTATGAAGTGCGTTCAAGATACGCTAGAACATTAGCACGGGCACTGCGTAATGCGATTATTCACAGGGATCGATCTTGCTCCCGAAATCTTGCTGCGGCTCGAACGGCTGATCACTGCGCTCCGTCCGGAGGCATTGATCAAATGGAGTCCGTTGGACAACCTCCACGTGACGATTAAGTTTATAGGCGAGTGGCCGGAATCGGACCTCGACAGGCTACATGAGGTGCTCGCGAGCTTGCCGCCGCGTGAGCCTTTCAGCGTGGAAATTCGGGACCTGGGCTGGTTCCCGAATGAAGGGTCGCCACGAGTATTGTGGGCCGGTATACACGGAGGCGAAGCTCTCGAGAGCCTGGCGCAAGATGTCGAGCAGCGACTCGAGACGCTTGGAATCAACAAAGAGGGCCGCGTTTTTGCGCCTCACTTGACTCTCGCGCGCATCAAGAATCCGGTACCGCTGCAGCGGCTGCGTCAAAAAGTGAGGGAGATGCAGCCGGCCGCCCTCGGCCATTTTTCGGTTTCGCGGTTCGTTTTGTTTCGAAGCGAACCCGGCTCGAACGCTAGCATCTACCGAAGACTGCGCGAGTACGCATTAGAACCCACCGAATCTGCGCTTGCGGCCAGGAACGCTTAACGCGGTGCCGGCTGAGTTCTTTCTGCAAGCGGCGGTGCCAGCGCTTCTGGCCTACCTCATTGGGGGTCTGCCGTTCGGCTATCTCCTGGTGCGGTTTTCGACTGGCAAGGACGTACGCACGATGGGCAGCGGGAACATCGGCGCCACGAATGTGCATCGGACGGTCGGCCGTAAGGCAGGGTTGATCGTCCTTCTTCTAGACATACTGAAAGGATTCGTTGCTGTCTGGCTAGCCGCGATCGCTTCTCACAGGGACGATCGAATCGTCGCGATTGCGATCGTGGCCGTCATGCTGGGTCATTGCTATCCGTTGCTTCTGAGATTCAAAGGCGGCAAGGCGGTGGCGTGCTTCATCGGCGCATTTCTATTTGTGGCTCCTGTCGCGCTGCTCGTATCAGCAGTGATCTTTCTTCTCGCCTTTGTAATAACCGAATACATATCGCTGGGCTCGATTACCGGAGCGGCTGCATTCCCCCTTCTGCTGTGGATGATTTATCGCCCATCAAGTCCGATGCTGCTTGCATCCATTGCCGGAGCGGTGTTGATCGTTTATCGCCACAAAGCGAACATTAGCCGAATCAGCAAAGGCACCGAACATCGCTTTTCGCTAAGGGGCGGCACAGCGGTGTGATGGCGATTTCGGCTGCTCGCGACTGGTCAGCGAAGCGACTGGCGATAGTTGGTGCGGGCAGCTGGGGAACGGCGCTAACGATTGCGCTGGCATCGCGTTTCGAGGCCGTGACCCTATGGGCTCGCGATGAGACGCGCGCCTGCGAAATGCAGCTATCCCGCGAGAACCGCCGTTACCTCCCAGGGTTTCTTCTGCCCCCGAACGTCTCGATCTCCTCCGATGCGCTGGCCTTGAATGCGCCGGACATTGTCCTGATCGTGACGCCCTCGGCTTACCTTCGGAATACGCTTAACATGCTCCGGCAGTACATCGCACCGGGGACGCGCATTGTAAGCGCAACGAAAGGCCTCGAACTAAATACATTGGCGAGGATGTCCCAAGTGATTCGCGACATGTTACGCGATAGCGATTCTATGCCGATCGCGGTTCTTTCCGGGCCGACATTTGCGAAAGAGATTGCGGCAGGAGAACCTGCAGCGGTCGTCGTGGCATCCGACGACATCGCAATTGCGGAGGACATACAACGCGCGTTTGCGACACCGGCTTTGCGGCTGTATGCGAGCACCGATGTTGCAGGCGTGGAGGTAGGGGCGGCACTGAAGAACGTGATCGCGATTGGCGCCGGCATTTGCGGCGGACTGGGGCTGGGTAGCAACAGTATTGCCGCGTTGGTGACGCGCGGACTTGCCGAGATCACAAGGATAGCGGTAACCATGGGAGGCAGCCCGCGAACGCTCAGCGGTTTGGCCGGCCTCGGCGATTTGGTGCTGACGTCGACGGGCGAGCTGTCGCGCAATCGCTTCGTCGGTGTCCAGTTGGGCCACGGCCATAAATTGGACCGGATTCTTTCGGAAATGACGATGGTAGCCGAAGGCGTCGGAACGTGCCGTGCGGCGCATCAGCTCGGCATTGAAAGAGGAGTGGAACTCCCGATTATCGATCAGATGTACGAAGTCCTGTACGAGGCGAAAGATCCGCGGCAGGCCATACGGGAATTGATGGACCGGCCACTTACCAGCGAGTAAGTTCGGTGCAAGCATCGCTTACACCATCACTTCGTTCCAGGCCCCCATTGCGCCTCGGGATCGAGCCAGACGTAATAACCAACCATGGTCTTGCCATCGAGAATTTCGCCGCTGCGGATCATGCGCCCGAGTTCGTCTTTGCCGAACCAGCCGATTTCGATGCGCTCGTCTTCCATTGGCTCCTGCTTGCCGTGCCTGAGTTCGCGGGCGAGAAAGATATTCATTTTTTCGTCCACATAGCCGGGGCTTGCCCAAAAGGAAACGAGCAGAGACCACCTCCCTGCCTCGATTCCGGTCTCTTCGCGGAGCTCGCGTTTGGCTGCTTCGAGCGGCGACTCACCGGGATCGAGGCGACCAGCGGGAAGCTCCCACAGATCCTGTTCGGCCGGTAAACGAAACTGCCGGACAAGGAGAATGCGTTGCTGATCATCGACCGCCAGCATGACCGCGGAGCCCGGGTGGCGAACGATGGAGCGGTGGATCTCGAAGCCGCTCGGATCCTGAGCGATCTCATCGACGACGGTGAAGAGCTTGTTCTTGAGTACCTCTCGCGAAGAGATGATCTTCATGCTCCTACGATAAGGGAGTGGCGAGCGACTATTCCGAGCGGCGGGACTTCACGGACCCGCGGCCGCCTCATCGCGTTCCTCACCCCGTGATGTTCCAGCGCTGGAACTCGCTCACGTTTTTGCACTGGCGATATCCGCCCGAAAGCTTGCGGCCGCTTTTGCCGGACGAACTGTTGCTCGATACCTTTGATGGTGCGGCGTGGGTGGGCTTGACGCCGTTTCTGTTATCGAGTCTCAGACCGCCGTTTGTTCCGGCGTTCCCATGGATTTCGAAATTCCCTGAGATGAACGTCCGGACTTATGTGACAGGACCGGATGGCAAGCCGGGCATCTGGTTCTTCACCTTGGAAGCGGACCGGCTCGGTGCGGTACTTGGCGCGCGCGTGTTGTACCGGCTACCGTATCGATGGGCGCACATGCGCGTTATCCGACACGCCGGTCATATCGAGTATGAAAGCGATCGCAATCACATGTTCGGACATGGCCGTGTACGAATTTCGATCCGCCCGCGTGCGCCGATCAAAGCAGAGGTCTTCGATAATTTTTTGACGGCACGTTTCCGGCTATATACGGTCGCGGCGAAACGTATCGCTTACGCCGACATTGAGCACGCGCCGTGGCCCTTGCAGCGCGCCGAGGTTCTGCATTTGGAACAGGACGTAATTGAGAATTCAGGCGTGCCGCGGCCGCAAGGCGATGTCACGGTACACTTCTCACCCAGCGTGTTCGTACGGATCGGGCCTTTGCGGCTTATGAGGTCGTGAGCGTACAGCTTCCACCGAGCTTGTTTTTAAGAGCCTGATTTACGGCGGCCGGATTCGCCTGCCCGCGGCTTGCTTTCATCACTTGGCCGACGAGAAAGCCCAGTACAGCAGCTTTTCCCGCCTTGTACTGGTCCACCTGTTTCGGGTTCGAGGCCAGCACTTGGTCGACAATCTTGTCGAGCGCGCCCGAATCGGAGATCTGCTTCAGACCCTCGCGCTCCATGATGACGGAGGGCGCATCTCCGGTCTCGACCATTTTCGGCAGAATCTCTTTTGCGAGTTTCCCGGAGAGCTCTCCTTTATTGATGAGCGCAACAAGCTCGCCCAGATGAGCTGCGGGAACCGGTGAAGCAGCAATTTCCTTATCGGCAGCTTTTAGCAAGCCCATGAGATCGCCGGTGACCCAGTTCGCGGTGGAGCGGCCATCGCCGCTGACCTTCACGGCCGCCTCGAAGTAATCGCCGGCCTCGCGCGTCAGCGTTAGCACTTGGGCGTCATATTCACGCAAGCCATAGTCGCGCACAAACCTGTCGCGGCGGTCGCCGGGTAATTCCGGCAGTCGCGATCTTACTTCGTTGAGCCAGTGCTCACTCACACGAAGCGGGAGCAAGTCCGGTTCCGGAAAATAGCGGTAATCGTGCGCATGCTCTTTGCTCCGCATGCCTACTGTGCGGCCGGTTGCGACATCGAACAGCCGTGTTTCCTGATGCACCTTGCCGCCCGATTCGAGCAACTCCACCTGGCGCTCGATCTCGTACTCGAGCGCCATTTTCACGAAGCGAAACGAGTTGAGATTCTTCACTTCGGCCTTGGTGCCGAACTTCTGAGCTCCCCGCAGCCGGACGGAGACATTGGCGTCGCATCGCAGCTGGCCCTTTTCCATGTCGCAATCGGAGACGCCGATGTATTGCATGGTTTGCTTGAGTTCGTTCAGATAGGCATACGCTTCGTCTGCGGAGCGCATGTCGGGCTCGCTCACAATCTCGATCAGTGGAGTACCCGAGCGATTGAGGTCGACGTAGGT
>JAFAQG010000262.1 GCA_019246575.1 Acidobacteriaceae bacterium | reverse complement strand
GTCACGGGGTCGAACCCGACCCGCTGGTGGGCCGCATTGAAAGCAGGGAAATAGAGGCGAGGCGCCTGGGCTCGGTTGTATAGCTCGGGAATGAAACTCGCAGCCTGTCCGCGTTTGTCGTTATACGGCGTGTACCACGTAAATCGCATTCCGTAATCTAGTGTAAGTTTGCGGCCAATTTTCCAAGTATCCTGCGCGAACCAATCGATGGTCGTTCCGCGCCCGTTCGTCTCCACTCGCGACGTACTTTCCGTGTAAGAACGAAAGTAACCGAGGATGGCATTCGAATAAGCGTAGCCGGTATTGAAGGGATTGCTTGTATCGGGCGTAAAGTCAAAGCTTCCCGCATACGTGCCGCTGGCGCTGCTGAAGTACCGGGCGCGCTCGGCGAAAATACCAACCTTGATGTTATGGTTCCCCCAAAGCTTTGTAACATTATCTGTGACGTCGAATACCGTGTCGGCGCTCCTGGTTGGATACCGAGCATCGGTGCTGTAACTCGCCGCATTTGTGATGCCTCCGAACGTCGTCCAGGGCACCAGGTCTACCGGATTGCACTGCGGACAAAGCTGAGGCAATGTGATTCCGAGTGCGGCCTTGCTCGCCTTGCCGATAGCCGCCTGGTTCAGAGGCGCGGTCGTTTGCGTCGGGTGGTGAACTCCAAAAGACGCCTCGTTGACTATCGTGGCCGTTGGTGTGTAGATCACGTTCAGCACGCCTGAGTCGTCCGTTTGCTCATTAAACGACTGCAGAAAACCCCAAGCGCCCATCGCACCAGAGCCGCCCCCGGCTGCCACTGCATAACCTGTCTGGTTTAAACGAAAATTTTCGCCGCGGACGTACATGCGCAGTTTATCCGTCGCATTGTAATCGACGCGATACACCTCGTTATATCGGTGAGCCGGGATGCTCTCCTGAAACGTGTAATTGTAACCGCGACTCGCACTCGCAGGCAGATTCGGCAACGGAAACACCGAAAGCAGCTTTTGGCCATTCGGGTCTATGCGTGTCACGGGTACCATGTTTCCTGCGAATGGAGTGCCTCCAGCGAGCGGGTCATTCGGCTTTACAGGCGACAGTGAGAAGTCGCCGGCACGCTCAGCCGCCGTGGGTACAGTCACATTCTGTATCGATTGCGGAGTATTCGTCGGAAGAATCTCCTGCGAGAAGAAGAAGAACAGCTTGTTCTTCTGCGGCAAGAGCTTCGGAATGAAGACCGGACCGCCGACGTTATAACCCCACGTGTTGTATCTATAGCGTGCTATCGGCCTGCTGTTCCTATTGTTGAAAAAATCGTTAGCATTAAATTCTTCGTGCCGCTTATAATAATACCCGCCGCCGTGAAACTGTGTCGTTCCTGACTTAGTCGTCGCGACGATCGAGGTTCCGGCCAGGCGTCCGTATTCCGCCTGATAGTTTGTCATCAGCACTTTTACTTCGCCGATTGCATCCATATTGGTCGGCGCTGTATTTACCTGCATGCTCCCCAGGTCGGTTGAGGAGACGCCATCGATCGTGATGTTCGAGTAAGTGCTCCTCATCCCCTGAATGTTTGGTGTTGCCACGCGCTGGCCGATCGCATCGGCGTCCGTCGTCGGCACCACGCCCGGCATTACTCGCAATAATGACAGGAAATCGCGCCCCCGGCTCATCAGCGTGCTCATCTGGGCCGGTGTCAGTACTCCCGAACGCTCCGAGCTGTCCGTCTGCACAGGCGTACCCGCTGCCTCTACCGTCACCTCCTGTGATACTTCTCCTACGGGCAGCACAATCTGTCCCGCTGGCAGGCGCTCAGAGGCCGTGACATTCAGGTTCTGCTTCTCTACGCGGTTGAATCCTGGTTTTTCTACTGTAATGCTGTAGCGGCCCGGCAGCACACTGGCAAATGAAAATTCTCCGTTGTCATTCGACTGCATCGAGCGCTGCGCCGTCGTGTCAACGTTCGTCAGAGTCACTTTCGCATCCGGAATTGCCCCGCCGCTCGCGTCCACCACGGTTCCACTGATGACCCCGGTTACAGTTTGCCCGGAAAGACAATGGAGCGACAACGAAATAGAAACCAGAACAGCCAATCGCCCTGCACAACGCCGCAGAGCATGCTTACTCGAACCGGTGCTCATACAATCTCCCTTGAAGGCATTCAAAACTCGCTACGGGAAAAATATCTCATCCTGAGCGGGATTACAAGGGTTCTTCGTCGGTGCAAGATACATCGCCTGATTGCAAGCTGCACCCGATCACAATCATCGGTGCGGGCGGAATTGTGCGAGATGCGCATCTCCCCGCCTATAGAAAAGCGGGTTTTCGAGTCGAAGCTTTGTGCGATCTCGATTACAGTCGGGCCCGCTCCCTTGCCGACGCTTTCGACATGCGAAACGCGTACGGCAACGCGTGTGACGCTATCCGGAACGCCCCAGCGCGCAGTATCTTCGATATCGCTGTTCCACCTGAGAGCGTCCTCGACGTCTTGCCGCTGATCCCCGATCGAGCGCCCGTGCTCATCCAGAAGCCGATGGGCCTGACAATTGAAGATGCTCGCCGCATCAGGGAAATCTGCCGGCGCAAGAAACTCACCGCCGCAGTGAATTTCCAGCTTCGATTCGCGCCGAATATCGCCGTCGCCCGCCAAATGATCGAAGAGGGCCGGATTGGTCAGATCCACGATATGGAGGTCAGGGTGACTGTCTTCACTCCCTGGCACTTATGGACTTTTCTCGAGAAGCTTCCGCGAATGGAAATTCCCCTGCACTCCATCCACTATCTCGATCTGATCCGTTCGTTCTTAGGAGAGCCTCGGGCAGTGTGGGCCCATACCGTCAAGCATCCCAACGCTCCTAAGTTGGCCTCCACCCGATCGCATATCATTCTCGATTACGGCGACATGATGAACGTAAACGTCGAGACAAACCACGGTCACAACTTCGGGCTGCGGCATCAGGAATCGTACGTCAAATGGGAGGGGACTCGCGGCGCTATCAAGACCACGCTCGGGTTGCTGCTCGATTATCCAAGGGGGGTCCCGGATCAATTCGAATACTGCATCCTCGAACCCAATAAACCACCCCTCTGGCAGTCACTCGAAATTCAGGGATCCTGGTTTCCCGATGCCTTCGTCGGCGTTATGCAGAGTTTAATGGATTACGTCGAGGGCCGCTCGAAGTGTCTGCCGGCGTCTGTCGAGGATGCTTACCGCACCATGGAGTTAGTAGAGGCCGCGTATGAGTCAAACGCGGAGGGCGGAACGCGGGTCTCGCATGATTGAACTGCGTGGAATTACCTGGAACCATACCCGCGGATATCTGCCGATGGTTGCTACCGCCCAGCGCTTCTCCGAGCTTCATCCGAACGTTAGTATCCATTGGGAGAAGCGCTCGCTCCAGCAATTCGCCGACTATCCTCTCGAGCGCCTCGTCGAAAAATATGACCTGCTCGTCATCGATCATCCGTTCGTCGGGTACGCGGCATGCCACGACGTCTTGCTTCCGCTCGACGAGTACTTACCCGCAGAATTTCTGGCTGACCAGGCGCGCAATTCGGTAGGACTGTCACATGAAAGCTACTCATACGCAGGACACCAGTGGGCGTTGGCAATCGACGCCGCCACACCGATATGTGGATACCGCCCGGACTTACTCGAAAAAAACAAGTTGAACTTGCCAAGGAACTGGGAAGAACTGGTCGAGTTAGCCGCGCGAGGGCTAGTCGTCGTATCAGGTATCGGCATCGACAGCCTCTGCCATTTCTACATGCTTTGCGGCGCTCTGGGTTATGAGCCATTTTCACGCGCCGGCACCGTCGTTTCCGAGGCTGTGGGCGTGCAAGCGCTGCAGCTCGTACGGAAGCTGATTGACATAGCTGTACCGGGATCTTCCGAACGTAACCCGATCGCCGTATGGGAGCTGCTGACTAGCGACAACACAGCAGCTGTTTGCCCGTTCGCGTACGGGTATTCCAACTACGGACGGCGTAGTTATTGTAAGTATCCGTTACGTTTTACCCGTCTGATCGAGTTCAATGGCCGCCGCTGTCGGTCCACACTCGGAGGAGCTGGCCTTGCGATCTCCGTGCATTGCAAAGCAAGAGAGCCTGCTGCCGATTACTGTCTGTTCACCGCGAGTGAAGCATCGCAATCCGGTATATACTTCACCTCGGGCGGCCAGCCCGGGTACCGGAAAGCGTGGCTCGATGACAGCATCAACGCGGAATCCAATAACTTTTTCGAAGACACTCTCTGCACCTTAGACGACGCTTGGCGCCGCCCGCGTTGGAACGCTTATCTCTCATTTCAAGACGGCGCGTCCGACGTCATGAGCCAATATATTCGACATACCATCGATGAACAAACCGCATTGGCGCGCATGAATAAACTGCTCGCAACAGTCCGAGAGGGAGCCGCGAGATGAGACCGCTCGATGGACTGCTGGTGCTTGATTTCAGCCAGTTTCTCGCAGGGCCGTCAGCTGCTTTGCGACTGGCTGACTTAGGCGCGCGAGTTATCAAGATCGAGCGCCCCGAGACCGGCGACTTATGCCGCCAACTCTATATATCGAATCTCGAAATCGAAGGCGATAGCACGCTTTTCCATTCTATAAATCGGAACAAGGAGGGTTTTGCCGCCGATCTTAAGCGCCCAGAAGACCGCGCCTCAGTGCTCGAATTGATCAGGTCTGCCGACGTCATGATTCAAAACTTCCGGCCCGGCGTAATGCAGAAACTGGGGCTCGACTATGCGTCTGTGCGTGAAATGAACGAACGGATTGTCTATGCGGAAGTAACCGGATACGGAAATGACGGACCCTGGCGAAATAAGCCCGGCCAGGACTTACTCGTGCAATCGCTCTCCGGACTCCCATGGTTGAATGGCGATGCGGACCAGCCGCCGGTCCCCTTCGGATTAGCCGTCGCGGACCTCTTCGCGGGCGCCCATCTTGTGCAAGGAATTTTGGCTTGTCTTATACGCCGAGCTCGAACCGGACGGGGCGGTCTGGTACAGGTGAGTTTGTTCGAATCGATCCTCGACACACAATTCGAAGTCCTCACCACGTTCCTGAACGATGGGCGCCAGGAGCCTCGGCGCAGTTCGGTTAATAACGGGCATGCTTACCTTGGAGCACCTTACGGAATCTATAAGACTGCGGATGGCTATATTGCGCTCGCAATGGGATCGGTCATCCAATTAGGCGAACTGCTCGGCTGTCCGGCTGTAACCACTTACACCGATCCCAAGACCTGGTTCACAAGCCGCGATGAAATTAAGGCTCTACTAGTCGAGCATCTGAAGACCCGCAAGACAGCGGATTGGCTGGGAACATTGGAACCGGCGGGCTACTGGTGCTCCGACGTCCTCACGTGGCGGCAACTTATGGACAACGACGCGTTTCGCGTGCTCGATATGATCCAGGAAATAACGTGCGCTGGCGGTTCAGTGTTGAGAACTACGCGCTGCCCCATTCGCATCGACGGCGAGATCTATAAATCCGACAAGCCAGCGCCGCGTATTGGCCAGCACACGGACCAAATTTTGACTGACATGGCGTCGC
>JAFAQG010000246.1 GCA_019246575.1 Acidobacteriaceae bacterium | reverse complement strand
GCGGGCGCGCAATGGACCACAGGTTGTGGTCCGAATCAAGGGGAAATTGTAAAAAGTGCACCGGCGCAGCCGCGGGCGACCCACTCTCCAGGAAGGCGTCTGAAATCTGGTGGACGTCGGGTCACGCTGCCGCGGCGTTTGTGAGATAGTAGGCCATTATATCAGTGGCCGAAGCACCAAACATGCCAAAACATCGTTTGATCCAGGCCGACAGAGCCGCCGCCGCAATCGCCGGGTCGGCTGCCGGATGGTAAGCTCGCGCGAGGTCTTCGTCGATTTCGAGGTGCGAAGCGCCCTCGTGTTGCCTGGTGTGGGCCTCGCCCCAGCGCCAGCGACCGTTGCGGAAGGAGTTCACAAAAGCCGGCGAACCGCACAAGTAGGCTGCTAGTTCCTCCGCAATGTACTCAGTACCAGCGAGCCAGCAGAAGAATTCAACCGGATCGGCCGCCTCTGCACCCTCCAATAACGCACGGACCCCTTGGACGATCTCGACATGGTTCAGGTCGACGCCGAGCTCGTCCGCACTGTCGCGCCAGAGAGCAGCATGGGAACCTTCCTCTTCACGCATCTCCCGAACCGCTGCGCGGGCTTGCGCGAAGAAATGCTTGATGCGGACCTGCCCGAATCGAGCCATTAAAGGGCGTATTGGCAGGCGCTTCACTTGGAGGTCGATTGCGCTTTCGAACGCCTCCACGAAGGGCCATGCCCCTTGCACGAGAGCGCGCACCGCAGCAGGGTCACCATCCGAGCAGGCCCTTAGTAAGGGCGCCCCCACGACTTCCGCACGGGCTTGCGCGCGCAGAAATTTGCGATCGACCACCGGCTCGGCAAACAGGAATTCGTACATTGGCGGATCCTTAGCGCACCCCAAAGCAAACGTGACGGAGACTCCGAGCTTCCGACGTGTTTGAAGCTCGCATCACGTGCGTGGAACAGCAATTTGTCAATCGACAAACGAAGCCAGCGCAGAACCTGTAGCCGGTCATAGCGCCAGTTGCTAAAAAATCAGATTGATATATTTGAAGTAAATGCCTCAATCCATTCCCAACAGAACGTTTACATGTGGGGCTACTGACAGCGCGTCCACGCTCATTGAGAGCCGATCCGGAAAGATTGGAATCAAATTGAGTGGGCTGGCGCGAGCCGCCTCAGCATCAGTCGAATATGACCTGATCCCGGAAAACTGGACCGTTTTGAATGAGAAAAACCCGGTAGGTTTGACCATTGGCAGCCGGGGGATTCGGGGTGAAGCAATCGCGTTTCAGCGAGCAGCAGATCGCCTTCATTCTGCAGCAGGCGGAAGAAGGGTGTCGGTCGAGGAGGTGTGCCGGAAGGCCGGCGTGTCGATCCAGACCTATTATCGGTGGCGGAAGAAGTATGGTGGCCTGATGCCATCGGAGATGAAGCGGCTCAAATTGCTGGAGGAAGAGAACGTCAGGCTGAAGAAGCTGGTGGCGGATCTCTCGCTCGACAAAGCGATGCTGCAGGATGTTGTCAAAAGAAAGCTATGAAGCCTGCTCGGGCCCGGCAGCTGGTCGAGTATTTGCGGACCAGCTACCGGATCAGCATTCGGCGGGCGTGTAGCGTGGTTCGGTTCGATCGCTCGAGCTACCACTACCGGCACCGTCGTCCCGAGCAGGCCAGCCTCCGCAACCGCATCCGCGAGCGGTCAGAAGCCCGTGTCAGATATGGTCACCGGCGCATCCACGTGCTGCTTCGGCGAGAGGGCTGGACGATCAACCACAAGCGCACCCGGCGCCTGTATCGCGAAGAGGGTTTGCAATTGCGCAAGAAGACGCCGAAGCGGAGGGTTTCGGCGAAGCGGCGCGACGATCGAGCGGTCGCCATGACCGCCAACGACTGCTGGTCGATGGATTTCCTGTCGGACCAACTGTTCGACGGTCGCAAGATCCGGGTGCTGACCATCGTCGACAACTTCACCCGGGTATCGCCGGCGATTGATGTGCGGCTGAGCTACCGCGGTGCCGACGTGGTGGCGACGCTGGAACGGATCGCTTCGGTGTATGGGCGGCCGCGGCGGATCCGGGTCGACAACGGGCCGGAGTTCATCTCCAAGGATCTCGACCTGTGGGCATGGCTGCACGGTGTCGAGCTCGACTTCTCGCGGCCTGGCAAACCGACCGACAACGCGTTCGCCGAGTCGTTCAACGGCAAATTCCGAACCGAGTGCCTGAACGCCTACTGGTTCCTCAGCCTGGACGACGCACGGCTGAAATGCGAGGCTTGGCGGAGGGACTACAATGAGGTCCGTCCACACAGCGCGATCGGCAACCAGACCCCGGTCGCGCGGGCATTTGCGTCAGGTCAGCCATGCTTCGCCTGACGCAAAAGCAGCCGGGAGATTCTCATTCAAAGTGGTCCAAAGATGGGGCCAGGCTCACGGCAACCCGGGACTCTACTTCTGACTGGAGGCTAAACGGGGCTCAGGTCACTCGGCAGGCGGTTCACCCAGACCGGCTGCGATGATGCGGCTGATGAATGCCATCCAGCGTGCCTCGAAGCGGCGGCGCCGGAACCACGCCCGACCAGCGCATCGCGATATGGACGCATTTGCTCGGTATATCATGGGAACCACGGCGCCACTTTTCGATAGGGCATCCCGTCGCTTCGCTGAAGATGTCACGATTGTTACGATATGAGGCCGGAACTGAAACGCCACGTAGAGCGGCATGAATCACAGAGCGGGATTCCAGCGGGGACCAAAGGCAACCGTCGCGGGGCCGTGATTACGAACGCTACGTCCGCACTGGGTTTGGTCCGCGTCGCGGGTATTCGA
>JAFAQG010000236.1 GCA_019246575.1 Acidobacteriaceae bacterium | reverse complement strand
CACTTCTGCTCACCTGGATGAAACCGGACAAAAATACGTGCGCGCCATCAACATTGATACCGGTAAAATGGTCTGGGAAACTCCCCAGCTAGGCCATGTTCTTCTCAAAACGTGGCCGGGCGTTTTGGGCACGGCGGGTGGCCTTGTTTTTTATTCAGACCCTGACGGCTCGTTTGTCGCATCTGACGCAAAAACCGGCAAAGCCATTTGGCATTTCGCCACAAACAGCGCCATGAAAGCATCGCCGATGACCTTTGCTATAGACGGCAAACAATATATTGCAGTAGCTGCGGGTTCGAACATCCTTTGTTTTGGGCTCCCTACGTGAGTTGGCAATCTGTCTTCAAAGTTGTAAGCCTTGGCAGAACGCTGTGGCTCCCAGCCTGTCTCGTTTTGCACCTCGTCCAAATTGCGCAATGTGAGATCGAAGGAATTGATCAAAACTCTTGCAATCTTCCGGTTCCGAGCATATGTCCCTCCAAAATATTGAAATCTCTCTGTAATCATTGAGGATGATCGAATTCTCTCTGCTTCTCTCCGCGGTGGGGCGAGGCCTGTTCACCGCGTATGGCCCGGAAACTGGAATGGGTTCTGTTGAGCCCTCTGGTAACGTTTGTAACGAGGGGTGTAACCTGTTCCTCAGCTTTGAGCTAAGCGATTGATTCCATTCCGAGATGGGGTTTACGAGATGGGCAGTAGTATAGTGGAAAGCTCGTGAAAAAAGCAGCTGTACGTCTCACGCGAAGATCTTTTACCGCAGAAAGCGTTACTTTCGCAACGGCGCCGTTTCTTGCCTGTTTGCCGATCGCCAGATCGGTATCTGCGGCCACGGCGAGACCGAACATTTTGTTCATCATGACCGATGACCACTCGGCGGAGGCAATCAGCTGTTACGGCAGCAAGGTGAACCAAACGCCAAATTTGGATCGGATCGCCAAAGAAGGTATGCGCATGGACCGGGTCTTCGTGACGAATTCCATCTGCACACCCAGCCGGGCGAGTATCCTCACGGGCAAGTACAGTCACCTGAACGGCGTCCCCGTATTCAATCGGTTCGACGGATCGCAACCGACCGTCCCCAAGATGCTTCAGCAGGCCGGGTATTACACGGCCATGATCGGTAAATGGCACCTGGGCAGTGATCCGACCGGGTTCGATTACTGGAACATCCTGCCTGGACAGGGGGTCTACAACAATCCGACTCTCTATGACAAAGACGGTTCTACTGTGTACAACGGCTACGCAACAGATATCATCACCGACCTTACGATCGACGCTTTGAAGCAACGACCGAAGGATAAACCGTTCTTCCTCATGTCGCATCATAAGGCGCCACACAGGGAGTGGACTCCCGATGAGAAACATCGTCAACAGTTTCAGGGCAAGCATATCCCGGAACCGCCGACGTTACGAGACGACTATGCGGGTAGAACCGATGCACTTCATGAGCAAAAGCAATCAGTCTTCCGTGATTTGACCCGGCAGGATCTGAAAATTGCGCCGCCGCCAAACCTCGCCGGTGCGGAGCTGCGCCAGTGGCTGGCGGTGAAACCTACCGAAGTCGAGATAGAAGTGAACGGCGTCCGGAAGACACTATCCGGCAAAGAACTGGAAGACTGGAAATATCAGCGTTACATGCAGGATTACCTGGCCTGCGTGCAGAGTGTGGACGACAATGTAGGCCGATTGCTGGATTGGATGGACGCAAATGGACTCCGAGACAACACTGTGGTCATCTACACGAGCGATCAGGGTTTCTTTCTCGGTGAGCACGGTCTGTTCGACAAGCGCTTTATGTACGAGGAATCACTGCGGATGCCCTTTCTGGTCCGATGGCCTGGCCACATCCGGCCGGGAAACACTTCGGGCGCTATTGGGATCAATTGCGACTTCGCGCCTACGTTCCTGGATCTGGCCGGGCAGCCGACGCCGAGCGATATGCAGGGCCGCAGTTTTCTTCCAGTATGGGAAGGGAACACGCCGCGAGATTGGCGACACGCGATGTATTACCGCTATTACCATGATCCGGGAGACCACAATACACGCGCTCACTACGGAGTTCGGACAGAGACGCACAAGCTAATCTACTTCTGGAAAAAAAATCAGTGGGAATGCTATGACCTTGTGGCGGATCCGCAGGAGATGCACAACATCTATAACGACCCTCAAGCACAAAAAACGGTGGCAATGTTGAAACAGGAACTCTGGCGACTGAAGAAAGACTTAAAGGACGACGACCAGTTTGCCTATGAACAGCCAAAGGACTCGTCTTACGTCGGGGCGCCTCCACTTAAGAAGCACTGAACGGAGCAGTATGAACCTGTCCACCAGTTCGCGTGTTTCCGCTACAGTCAGGAAGATATTTGCCGTGCAATTCTCAAAAACAGAAGGCCCACCGCGCGAAGAAATGGTAACTCGAAAACGCATCCCCTTAGAAACTAGTAAGGGCATATCGATAAGCTTTCTTCTCCTGTTAAGCCTCGCGGCACTCCCGCAACTCTCTTTCCCCCAAAGCATGGGCACTGGCACGATCACAGGCATCGTTACCGATCCCTCAGGGGCCGCCGTCAGTAACGCAACCGTAACGGCAACCGACCAAAGTCGCCATCTCCCACATACCATACAGACCGACACCTCCGGGAGCTACGTGTTTTCCAACATGCCGATCGGCGATTACCAGATTTCCGTGGAAAGCACGGGCTTCAAGAAACTGGTTCAGGAACACGTCCATTTGGACACAGACTCCGTTACCAAGGTAGACGCGATTTTGCAACTCGGCTCCACTCAGGAATCGGTGACGGTCACTGCCGCGCCGCCTCCCTTACAAACCGAAAATGGCGAACTCAGCAATCTCATTACGGGAGCACAGGTCAGCGAACTCTCACTGAATGGCAGAAACTTCTCGCAGTTCCTCACCCTGAGCCCGGGAGTAGCTTCTGCCCAAACCGGCCGCCGGATGGGTGTCGGGCAGGAAGGCAACCCGCTCATGTCGGTGAATGGCGGCCGCGTGAACAGCACCAAATTCACCTATGACGGTGTACTGGCTATGGACACAGGGGGAAATCGCGGCCTAAATCTCTTCCCGCCGATGGACGCCATTGCTGAAGTCCAAGTGAAGACCAGCAACTTCGCAGCCAGCGAGGGCAGTTTCGGCTATGGGCTGGTCAACGTAACCACCAAATCCGGCGGTGCCGATTTTCACGGCGATCTCTACGAGGTGTTTGGAAACACCGATTTGAACGCACGCAATTTTTTCGATTCGCGGCGTGCCAAGTTTCAGCAGAACATGTTTGGGGTCACTCTGGGTGGCCCCATCTATATTCCCGGGTACTACAACACGGACAAAAACAAAACGTTTTTTTTCATTTCCGAAGGCTGGAATCGACGGCAAGGCCCACAGTTGGTGAATTACACTACTCCGCCGCAAAGCACATTTACCGCTACTACCCTGACGGCAGCACAGCGGCAGGGGATCTTTACGAGCAGCATTAGAGTCCCCGGAACTTCCAACACGTTTCCAAACAATACGATCCCGACCAGCCTGCTCGATCCGAATGCCCTGACGCTTCTTCGGCTCTTTTACCCCTTGCCGAACAGTACCGGGAGCGCCAACTATGTCATTTCTCCTAATACTGCCAGCCGCTGGCATGAGGATCTCGCCCGGCTGGACCAACAAATCACATCGAAGGTGTTACTCACGCTTCGCTATGCACATGATCAATGGTATGAGAACGAGGCGATCTACGCTCCCTCGAACGCCAGCTTTCCCACCCAGCCCGGCTTCCTGGGTAAGCCCGGCTACAACGCGATCGCACGCTTACTCTGGACCATCAATCCCGCTACCACCAACGTTTTTACTGCAGGCTTCTCGCGCAACCAGATTCTTACGTATCCCACCGGTGCGGCCGCTTCGCGGGCTGGCATCAACATTCCCGAAGCACTGCCTGGCAATCTGTTCCAAGCGCCTCCCGACATCACGATCAGCGGCTTCAGCAATATCGGTATCGGCAGCCCGAATCCCAACTTCAACAACATCTTCGAATGGAAGGACGACCTGACGCATGTCATGGGAAAACACACGATCCAAACGGGGCTCGATATTCTCCGTCTGCAGAAATTCGATTACGGCGCTGTCAATACCCAAGGGGCCTTTGTTTTCAATGGCAATTTCACAGGCAATGCAGCGGCGGATTTTTTGCTTGGCGACGCCTTCAGCTACACCGAATCGTCCGCTGCGCCTAATGGCTATTTCTTTTCTAATTCGTACGAACTCTATGTGCAGGACGATTGGAAGGTCACACCGACTCTCACCTTGAACCTAGGACTGCGATGGACGATGTTCAAAGGTGCCCCGATCGGCTACGAAAAATACAACAACATTTCTGGATTTGCCCCACAACTGTATCAAGCCGCACAAGCGCCACAATTATTGAGCAATGGTCAGATCGTAGCAGGCACCGGCAATCCCTTGAATGGCATCTTCACGCCCACAAACTTGCAGGGCCTTTCCCTGCCCCGTGCACTCGTGCGCAGCCACTATGATATGCCCGGGCCAAGAGTCGGTTTCGCCTGGTCGCCAGGCGGCAGCAGCAAAACAGTGATTCGCGGTGGTTGTGGAATTTTTTATCACTGGGACAATACTAACCAGGAGAATCTGCGTACCAACCCGCCCTTCACCAGCTCCGTTAGCATCTATAACACGTTTCTGAGCAATCCAACCGGCGGAACACAACGTATCTTCCCGGCCAATTTGCAAGCCTTTGATGCCAATTTTCTATACCCCACCGTCCACCAATGGAGTTTCGGCGTGCAGCAGCAATTGCCTGGTCAACTGCTGCTCTCTGTTTCCTATGCGGGTAATCGTGCGGTTCATCTCGATCAGGAGCCGAACCTGAATCAGCCGCAGCCCAATTTGGCCGTGGCACAGGGAACGGTGAATGTGAACAATGTACGGCCGTATCTCGGTTACGGCAACATCACCTACGATGAGCGCAACGGATCTGCTTCCTATAATGCCTTGCAAACGTTCCTCAGTCGCCGTATGAGTCACGGACTCTTTCTGCAAGCCTCCTATACATGGTCGAAATCCCTGGTCTTTAACGTCGGCCAAGATCCGTTTCGTCAGCCAAACGAAGAAGGCTTGAGTAGCTACGATCAGCCTCACAACTTCACGTTCAGCTATGTGTATGATGTTCCATCGCTTCATCACGGCAGCGCCATCTTACGTGCCATCATCAACCACTGGGAAACGTCGGGCAATGCGATTATTGCCAGTGGGTTTCCGTTCACCGTCACCATTTCGGGCGACCGTGCCGGTACCGGTAGCGGCTCTCAGCGGCCTAATT
>JAFAQG010000110.1 GCA_019246575.1 Acidobacteriaceae bacterium | reverse complement strand
CGTCGGCAAAGGCGTTCCGAGCAGTTGCGAGGGCGTTCTGGGCATCGACGATCTCGAGCACAGTTGCTTCGCCCGCCTGATAGCGCAACGTAGTGAGGCGCAGGCTGTCGGCGGCCAGAGTGGCGGACTCGCGAAGGGTCGCATCTTCCGAGCGCGCCGCTTCGGCCTCCCTGTAGAAGGAATTCAGGTTGCTGAGCGCGTCGCGTTGCGCTTGCGAGAGCTCGACCCGTGCCTGGGTGCGGTTGTATTCTGCCTGCTTTAGCTTGCTCCGAGTTGTGCCCCAATTCCAGACAGGGACATTGAGGATGGCGGTGATGAAATAACCCGGCTGCGGCAAAGGCCCCAATTCCTGCGCTGCGGCAATCGGTTCGTGCGTGCCGATACGGTTCGCTTCGATTCCGTAAACCGCCTCGAAGCTCATGGTTGGAAAGAACGCGGCGCGGGCCGTGGTTACGTCTGCATTCGCCTGCCGAAGAGCCTGGGCTGCTGCCCGGATGTCCTGGTTTTCGCGTTCGGCAAGCGTCTTGATGTCGTTGAAGGGCGGCAAAACAGGCGCATTATCCAGATCGTCAACCGCCGTGAAGTTCTCATCGAGCGTCGGCGAAATGAGCACGGCGAGACCCAGGCGCGCGTTATCCATCGCTAGCTGCGCCTCTTGCAGCGCGATCTTTTGCTGGTCGAATGTGAGCTGAGATTTGATGACGTCGCTATGCGGTACTTCCCCGCCCTTCTCGAGGAGGTTTGTGATGTCGAGGACGTGCTGCGCCTGATCGCGGGCTTGTTGAGCAATTGCATACTTGCGCTGGGCCACGACCAGTCCGTAGTAGGCTTTAGTGACCGTGACATTCAGCCCGCGGCGCGCGATCTCGGCTTTGGCTTCGGCGATGGCAGCAGCCGCGACGGCGTGCTTATACGGGGAGGCATTGAAGAAACCAGCGGGCAGATCCTCGTGAAACACACCCCAGAGACGGTACACATGCACACCATCATTCGTGACGTAACGGCCGTTTGGCGTTTTGCCGTTTCCTTGTGTCCCGAGATATTGTTGTGTGTAACTGATGACCGGGAGCATGGCGGAGCGCGCCTGCCCACGGTCCTCGCGAGCGACGTTCTCATCCCGAACAGCGGCTAAGTACGGCGCATTGTTCTTCGTGGCGCGCTCGATCGCGTCGTGCAGCGTGACGGTAGGAGGGGCGTCGGTCTGTTGCACGAGTGTGGCTGATAAAAGAAACGCGGGCGCAAGAAGCAGACCGAAAACGAGCGTTCGTGGGCGGAGATAAGCGTGCATCTTGAGACGTTATCAGGAGGCACCTTACGAGAAAATGAAACACGCCGCTGATGTGACCTGTGGTCCGGCCACCGCGCCCGCTTCGACAAATCAAGCTTCAAAAGAACGTGCTTCAATGGTGTGACTGGTCCGGCAATGAGCTTCACGATGTATGTGTCTAGTGTCGCGCTGACGGTGGGAATGCTTGCAGGACAATGTCTCACCGCTGCAGAGGCGCCGCAAAACGAACCACCAAGACGGGAACCTCGCCCGATTGAACCGCCGCACAAACCCGTGCAACGAGGAACCCAGGTGGGCATCATATTGGGTTTAGATTTCCTGACCTACAGCCGCTACGCATACAACACGACAGTGAATCTGCCTGACGGCAATGTTTTCAATTACACAGGTAGACAGAATTCAACGGGCGGAACTTTTTTCACCGGCGCCGCCGTGACACCGCCGGCAGCGCTCCGCCGAGTCACCGTTGGCATCACGTTGAACGTCGGCGGAGTAGAGTCTTGGGCGCACTCGGTCATCCCTTCGGGCGCTGTGACACCGTTCTCTCAGCGGAGCCTCAATTCCGAAGTGCAGAGGAGGCTCGTTTACGGGTATCCGTGGCGACCATCCATTTCGCCTTATATCGAGCACGAACTCGGTTCAGTGCTCGAAAACAGACTGCGCATCGGGTATCAATATTCGCACCAAACCGGGTCCAATCGAGGCTCGTTTGCGCCGGATGATACCGGACCGGCATCGGCTCAGTACTCCGTGAAGTTTTCAAACTCGTCGCACTTGGTGCGGTTGTCCCTGAACAGCCGCACATCACTCGACGACAGCGATGAAAACCCGAATGCGCCAAGGCGAAGGTTCGCGTTCGTGCAGCAGGCGGGATTGCTGGCGGGCACCAATCGGACTATAACTCTTTTTCTGTCTTTTGGACCGGCGTGGAGTTTCTGAATGCATGGTGATGCGAACAGCATCATTCAGGTTCGGTTTGAAGCTCGCGCCACCGGCAGACGAGATCCTCGGCTGCGCCACGCCAGTTCGGAAAGTGAAAATCGAAACCGGCCTTGAGGAGACAGGTTGGTACGACACGCCGGCTCTTCAAGATAAGTTCCGTTTCTGTACGCAGCAAGATAGCACCGATGGACAGCGCCCACGTGGGAATGGGCAGACCGAGATACCCCGTACACCAGGCGTGACGAAGGCGGCGCATGAACTGCCGGTTGGGCAATGGACATGGGGAGCAAATGTTTACGGCTGCGCTGAGCTCTTCGTGCTCGATTAGAAATTCGACAGCGCGAATGAAGTCGACTTCATGAATCCAGGACACATATTGAGTTCCGGGGCCTGCCGTGCCACCGAGACCGAAGCGAACGAGCTGAAGCAGGCGATCGAAAACTCCGCCTTTATCGGGACTCATGATCATGGCACTGCGCATGGCGACCTTCCGCGTACCTGGGGTTTGAGCGGAAAAGAACGTTTGTTCCCAGCTCTTCGCGACGTCTATGCTGAAGGCCCATGTGCCCGGCATGCCTGGTTCATGGCCGCCGAGCTCGCCGGTAATTTCGTCCATGGGGGTATCCATCGAGTGGCGGTAAATGGTCGCTGTACTGGCATTCAGCCATAGTGGTGGCGGATGCGGCGATTGGGCGATGGCTTGCCCGATAAGGGAAGTCGTCACGAGTCGAGAATTCTTGATTTCCTGCTCGTTTGTAGGGGTGTAGCGGCAGTTTACGCTGCGGCCGGCGAGATTGATAACGACATCGGCGCCGTCGATTGCCTCCGTCCAGCTACCGAGATCGTGACCGCTCCAGGGAATCGTTTTCCATTCAGCGGGCAGTGGATGCCGGGAGATACAAGTGACACA
>JAFAQG010000101.1 GCA_019246575.1 Acidobacteriaceae bacterium | reverse complement strand
CGAGAAGACATTCCCGCACGGGTCGAGGGACGTGTAAAGCGCGCTTATTCGGTGCACCTGAAGCTCAAACGGCAAAAGATCACACTCGACCAGGTTTACGATTTACTGGCGCTGCGCATCATTACGGACTCGGTAAAAAACTGCTATGCGGCGCTGGGTGTGATTCATAACGAATGGCATCCGATTCCGGGACGCATCAAGGATTTCATTGCGATGCCCCGGCCGAACCTGTATCAGTCGCTGCACACATCGGTCATTGGGCCAGGCGGGATCGCGTTCGAGGTGCAAATCCGGACGGAAGAAATGCACCGCCTGGCCGAAGAAGGCATCGCGGCGCACTGGAAGTACAAGGAAGGTAGCAAGGGTCCGGGCGAAGACGATCAGCGGATCGCGTGGCTGCGCCAACTCGTCGAATGGCAGCGGGATATGCGCGATTCGGCAGAGTTTCTATCCACTCTCAAGGTCGATCTTTATCCCGAAGAGGTCTACACATTCACTCCCCGCGGACGCGTCATTGTGTTGCCGCGCAACGCGACGCCCATCGATTTTGCGTACGCGATTCACAGCGATGTTGGAAACACCTGTGTAGGCGCACGTGTGAACGGTGCGCTTAAGCCGCTGAAATATGCATTGCGAAACGGAGACGTGGTTGAGATTCTTACGCAACCCGGCCACCAGCCGAGCAAAGACTGGTTAGCAATTGTAAAGACGTCGCGTGCGCGGAACAAGATCAAGCACGTGATCAATGCGACTGAGCGCGCCAAGGCGGTCGAGATCGGGCAGAAGTCGCTGGAGCGCGAAGCCCGCCGGCTTGGTGTCAGCCTGGGACGCATCTCACTCGGCGACCTGGAATCGGTCGCGTCCGAATACGGCGTCAGCAAGACGGAAGATCTATACGCGGCTCTCGGGTTCGGCAAGTTCTCGGCACGTCAGGTGCTGCAGAAGGTCGCCCCGGACGAAGTCGCGCGCGAAAACGTTGTTCCTCTGGTTCCGCGCCTGCCGCAAACGCAGCCGGGAGCAGTCGGAGATGGAGATTTGGCCATTCACGTCAAAGGCATTGATGACGTGATGGTGTACCGCGCCAAGTGTTGCAATCCTATTCGTGGTGAGCAGATCGTCGGCTACATTACCCGAGGAAAGGGCATTGCTGTACATTCGGTGCAATGTCCGAATGTGCAGAACCTGATGTATGAGGCCGAGCGTAAAATAGAGGTGGCGTGGGCGCGCAGCGCCAACGAACCACTGCCCGTTAAGATTGTAATTTACACCGACGACCGGCCCGGGATTCTGCACCAGTTAACGTCAATACTAAGTAACGAATCCACTAACATACGCACACTCGAGGCCCGCGCAGACGAGCGGCGAAGCGACGAAAGCGCGGTCGTGGATATAACTATCGATGTAAGGGACAAGAAGCAGTTAGAGCGAGTAATTACAGCATTCAGGCGCATTCCGGGTGTTCGTGATATCGAACGGGTATTAGCAAATTAATTACAATGGTGCCGCACGAGTCCCAGTTACAAGGAATCGCTGAACCCGAGCACATTGCGATATCGAAGTCGACGGGAATCAAGATCGACTGGCGCGATGGCCATCACAGCGATTACACACTGGCTTACTTGCGCGATGAGTGCCCTTGTGCAACCTGTACCGGCGCGCATGGCACTGCGCCGCAGCGGTCGAGCTACTCTAAACCCGGCCCTTTCCCCATGTTCAAACCAGCACTGAAGATGAACTCGGTGGAACCCGTCGGGCAGTATGCCATCCGAATCTACTGGAACGACGGACATAGCTCCGGTATTTACTCGTTCGATCATTTGCGCGGGATTTGCCCTTGCGGCGAATGCAAGGCAAACGGAATCGGTACATTAATTCCGTAAATCAGCAACATTTCGCGCAGACAAATAAGCCGCACCTGTATTATGCTGGGACTACTACCAGATTAGTTCTCTCGACACTGCGGCCGAAATACGGGGGTCTTGAGTCGCGAGAGTACGTCGGTTCAAGCGCGGTTCGGCGCTTCGTTTCTTAACCTTGAATTTATCGCTGGACACGAATTGTGTGCCCAGGAGGTGTTTTGCAGGAGTTTTTTCAGAAGCTATTCTTCACCGACTTCATGCCGCACGTTTACTGCTTGCGTGAACCCGGTCTAGTAAAGCTTCATGCGTTCTCGGACGCTGTCATCGCGAGTTCGTACTTTGGTATACCTGCGGCACTGTTTGTGTTTGTGCGCCAGCGCCGGGATCTGCTGTATTCCTGGATGTTTCTGTTGTTCGGAGTGTTCATCCTGGGCTGCGGGTTGACACATTTGCTGGCGGTAGTGACGCTCTGGCATCCGGTTTACCGGCTTGAGGGCGTGGTAAAGGCGCTTACCGCGATTGCATCGTTTGGAACGGGGATTCTGTTGTGCCGCACCGTACCTGGCGCCTTAAACCTGCCCGGCTCTCAACAACTGCTCGCTGCCATTGTAGAGTCCTCTGACGACGCTATCCTTAGCCATGACTTGAACGGCATGATCACAAGCTGGAACAGCGGGGCGGAGCGCCTATACGGCTACTCGGCCGCCGAGGCGATTGGCAAATCTGTCGCGATTCTGTCACCGGTAGAGGGCAGGGACGATCTCGCCCGGACTATTGAGCGAATCCGTGCCGGCGAACGGATCAGGAAAGAGGCGGTCCGGCAGACAAAAGACCGCCGCGCCATCGTAGTAGCTTTGACGATTTCCCCGGTGAGGGCTCCATCCGGTGCAATCCTCGGCGTTTCGAAAACGGCTCACGATATTACCGCCCAGAAGCTCGCCCAAGAGCAATTGAAGCGCATTGCCTCCGAACTTCGCGACAGTGAGGAGCGATTTAGAACCATGGCAGAGACGGTGCCGAACCTGCTGTGGGCAACCTCAGCGGCCGGCTCCGCGACTTACGTCGGCCGCCGTTACCAGGAATACTCGGGGCTGAGCTCGGAAGAGTTGCAAGGGGAAGGCTGGCTGCAAGTCCTCCATCCGGACGATCACGAACGTGTGGGGGCGACCTGGGCAGAGGCTCTTCGTGAAGGCCAGAGCTACGAATTGGAGTACCGGCTCAGGAGATTTGACGGCAGCTACCGCTGGTTCGTCGCGCGTGCGATTCCGCTCCGTAATGCGGAGGGTCAAATCCTCGAGTGGTTCGGAAGCTCTACCGATATTCACGAACTGAAGAGAAGCCAGGAGGCGCTTCGGCGCTCGAACGAGGAGCTCCGTCAGTTTGCGTATGCCGCCGCACACGATTTACAGGAGCCCCTGCGAAATATATCGAATTCGATGGGCATGCTCCGCCGCGCCTACCGTCAGAGCACGAACGAGGGCGCTATGCACTGGGTAGAGATCAGCGAGGAGGGTGCGCAGCGTATGCACAAGATGGTCAAAGACCTGCTCACCTATTCCAGCATTGTCGATGAAGATGAGTTGCCCAACGCGCTGGTGGATGCAAGCGAAGCCGTTGCGAAAGCGATAGAGAATCTCGGCAGCATGGTCCGCGAAAGCGGAGCGGAGCTCATCCCCGGCCCGCTACCCCGGATATGTGGGCACGAGCATCACCTTATTCAGCTATTCCAGAATCTGATCGGAAACTCGATCAAATACCGGCGCCCCGATGTTCGTCCGGTTGTTCGAATCTTTGCCGAGCATCGCGCAGACGAATGGACGTTTACGGTCGCTGATAACGGTATCGGATTCGATCGTGCTTACACGGACCGTATCTTCAAGGTGTTCAAGCGTCTGCACGGCAGGCGAGAATACAGCGGCAACGGAATCGGACTGGCAATCTGCGCGCGCATAGTGGCGCATTACGGAGGGCGGATCTGGGGGGACGGCGTTCCCGGCGAGGGTGCGACATTCTCTTTCACGTTGCCCGAGAAACCGAGTGCGATATGAAGAGCAGCAACTTAGGGCCGCATCGTACGCGGGTACTGGTGGTGGAGGATAATCCCGTCGACGTCCACATGCTCAACTATGCGTTTGAGGAGCAGAACACCTGGCCGGTAGAAACGACGGTGGCGCAAGACGGTGAAACAGCGATTAATCTCCTTCGCAAAGCGTCTTCTTCCGGGGTAGGCAAGCCGGATTTCATCATTCTCGATTTGAACTTGCCCAAGCGTGACGGTACGGAAGTGCTGCAGACGATACGCGCAACGAGGGAGCTACGCCAAGTTCCGGTAGCGGTTCTGAGCTCTTCGCCAAGAGACGTGATCCACGGCAAATTGAGCGAAGCGGAAGTCACTGCCAACGGCTACTTCACAAAGCCGATGGATGTCGACGAATTCATCGCGCTTGCCGAGAAACTGCGCTTGTGCTACGAGATGAACTGCTGCGCGGAATCGAAGACGCGCTCGTAAAAGGGCGCGCAGTTCGCCTCTACTGAGCGCCTCTGCTCAACAGCATCACTTTGACAGTGTGGAAGATGATGTAGAAGTCAAGCGCAGCGGCAACATTCTTGATGTAGTAGAGATCGTACTCGAGCTTGATCATGGCATCGAGCTCGGTGTCGCCGTATTTGTGGTTGATCTGAGCCCATCCCGTGATACCGGGCTTGACGGCCAGGCGCTGACGGTAATACGGTATGCGGCGTGCGAGCATCTCGACAAATTCGGGCCGTTCGGGCCGGGGGCCCACGATGGCCATGTCGCCCTTGACCACGTTCCAGAACTGCGGCAATTCGTCGAGACGAATCTTGCGAAGCCATTTGCCGACGGGAGTGATTCGCGGATCGTCCTTTTTGGCCCAGACAGCGCCGGTTCGCGCCTCGGCATCCACGTACATAGAGCGGAATTTATAGACCGTGAATGTCTTGCCGTTCACTCCGACTCGCCGCTGGCGGTACAGGATAGGCCCTTTCGAGGACAGCTTAACCGCAATCGCGGTCAGCAGCATGAGTGGAGAGAAGAGGATCAGTCCGGCGAGTCCGATGACGAACGAATAGAAGTTCTGAATTGCGATGGCATGAGGCCGCGGACCGAGTTGTGAAGAGAAGATAAGTTGGGAAGGCTGGATTTTCCGGCTGCAGACGCGCCGCAACGCCTTCTCATACGTGTCGGCGGCATCTTCGATCAGCACCCCGCCGAAACGGATCTCAAGCAGATCCTGCACCGGTAAACGATTCCGGCGTTCGGACATGCCCACCACAATGCGGGTGGGCCTATAGTCAATACAGACCTGCTTCAGGTCTGTTATCGACCCGAGACAGGGAATAGGGAAATCGCAGGGGCTTTCCTCGCAAAGATAGCCGATGACGGAGTACCCGAATTCCGGCTTTGCCAGGACGGTTTCGGCCACCTCCGCGAGAATACTCGAGTTTCCAATGAGCAGCACGCGCTCGGTCCGTAGGGCCGCGATGACGTACTTCCAATACACCAGCCGCCAGAGCGGCAGCGTAAGGATTACACCCGCGCTTCCGAAAATCATGAGTGAGCGCCCCAGTAGCAGATCGGAGCGCAGATACCCGGCAAATGCCATGAGCAATAACGCTGCGCCTACCGATAGGCAGACCTGCTGCGCGAGCAGAATGCGCGAGAAAATCTTCAAATCGGTATACAGGTCCTGGAAATACATGCCCAGGATGATCAGGGCTGCAAGGAGAAGGAGCTTCCAGTAATTTCCTTCGTCGACCAGGTAGACCCAGGCATCCGGATACGTCGAAAACATGGCTGCAACGGCGTAACAGGTAAGCACTAGAAGCACTTCCGACAAGAGGAGTGCGACTACGGTAGTCGGGATGAAGACTCGGAAAAGGCGAATCACGCTCGGTCTTTACGCGATAGAAGAGAGGCCGATGCAGGTGCGTGCGGAGGCCGGGATGTGAGATTTGAATTGCGAACGAGAACCGCTGAGAACTGCTGAAATGAACGAACTCCTAATCGAGACAACCGCCTGATTTAGTGGCAGATAAAAGTTTAACGCATGAGATGTTGACCATGTTATAAACAAGTGAGATCTCCTTGGTCGCAGATCCAAATGCGGTGGTCTGCTCAGGACCAGTCGAATGCTGCGCTTAACAAAAAAGGCGGATTACAGTCTCATTGCTCTCAAGCATTTTGCTGCCCACCACCGGGACACGGACGCAGCCTTAAGCGCCAAAGAAGTAGCCGAGACGTGCGGAATTCCGCTGCCAATTCTTTCAAAATTATTGCAAAAGCTTGGTAAAAGTGGATTCCTGGTTTCCGCATTCGGAACAAATGGCGGATACCGGCTCGCCCGAGACCCGCAGCGCATCTCGGCGCTCGAGGTAATCCGTGCCATTGACGGGCCTATCGTGCTCGCAAACTGCTTTACGGACGCCTCTCACTGCGGACATTCGGGCCGCTGCACGGTGAAACGTCCGCTGCGCCGGATCCACGAAGGCATCTTGCGCTTGTTGGACAGCGTGAGCATCGCCGATATGCTGGAGGACTCGGAATCGCCCGAACGCCCCGGTCTTGGCCCGCTCGTCGCGCTTCAGACGGGTTCGCAATGTGCCGACACACGCCGTGCGCTGGCAGAGCAGCTATGAAGCTGCCCGTCTACCTCGATCATCACGCCACGACGCCGACGGACCCTCGCGTCTTCGACGTCATGAAGCCGTATTTCACAGAGATGTTCGGAAACGCAGCATCGCGAAGTCACAAATTCGGCTGGGAAGCGGAAGAGGCCGTGGAGAGAGCGCGCAAGCAGGTTGCGGATTTGATCGGCGCCGCGGCTAAAGAGATCGTGTTCACCAGCGGAGCGACGGAATCGAACAATCTCGCACTCAAAGGCGTTGCGGAGACGTATGCCGGGCAGAGAGACCACATCATCACGCAAGTCACCGAGCACAAAGCGACTCTCGATCCTTGTAAGCGCCTGGAAAAGCAAGGTATTCGCGTCACTTACCTTCCCGTGAAGCGCGATGGGGTGATCGATCTCGACCAACTCCGGGATTCCATTACTGATCGGACGATTCTGATTTCGATCATGTACGCCAACAACGAAATCGGCGTGATTCAGCCAGTGCGCGAGATTGGGCAAATCGCGAAGGAAAAGGGCGTGCTGTTCCACACGGATGCGGCACAGGCGACGGGAAAAATTCCCGTCGATGTGATCGCGGACGGCATCGATCTGCTATCGGTAAGCGCGCACAAGCTCTATGGGCCCAAGGGAGTCGGCGCGCTCTATGTGCGGCGGCGCAATCCCCGAGTACAGCTGTCATCCCAAATCGATGGAGGCGGGCACGAGAGCCGGATGCGCTCCGGAACATTAAACGTGCCTGGGATAGTCGGGTTGGGTGCGGCAGCGGAGATCGCAAGGCGCGAAATGCCTGGGGAATCGCAACGCCTCCGGCATCTGCGGGACAAGTTAAAGGACCGACTTGTTGCCGGGCTCGAGGAAGTGCAGATCAACGGTTCGATGGAACACAGGCTTCCGCATAACTTGAACATGAGTTTTGCCTATGTAGACAGTGAGAGTCTGTTGATGGGGCTTAACGATGTTGCACTATCGAGCGGCTCGGCATGCACGTCCGCAACGCTGGAGCCTAGTTACGTCTTGAAGGCGCTCGGGGCTGACGATGACGTGGCTCACTCTTCCATCCGGTTTGGAATCGGGCGCTTCAATACGGAGGAAGAAATCGAGTACGTTGCGGACAGGGTAACGGAAGTCGTTCGGAAGCTCCGCGATCTGTCGCCGGTTTATGAAATGGCGCGACAGAATGCGGATAGCGTGTTTCAGAGTTGATGCTGATCAGGCCGGCTTGCAGGCTCGCACCTCCCCTTGACCAGTTCTCCCGTCACCAAGCCGTCGGATATGCGCGAGGTTTTTCCGGCGTGATGGTTGTAGGTGGCTCATAACAGCCAATCTGGGTATCTCAGCCGATGTCCGCTCCGCGGCGAGGCAGAAGTACCGGGAGTGGTGGCCATAATGAAAACAGACTAGCAGTCCCGACCGGAAAAAATTTTTTACCTAGCGGCCGGAAAAACGCGGGGGGCGTTTGTTTTATAGATACCTAGCATGCGAGACGGCAGGTCACAAGAAGGTCCTACCCCAACCCCAAGTGCAACTCCCCACAGACCTTCTTGTGACCCTCGCTAGAACCAACGTGTAGAGTACAAAACGCATGCAACGGGCCGAGACGCTGGTACTCGCAGGGGCCAAGTGGGATACCGACTACTTGGACGATACATCTCTTCGCCGGCTCGTGCTGGAACAGTATGATCGCGAGCACGTCGCTCTGCGGCGGTATGTGCGATTTCTGGGAGTAGAGGACGACGCGTG
This sequence comes from Acidobacteriaceae bacterium, assembly GCA_019246575.1. Next base: position 3,576 of record JAFAQG010000101.1, on the reverse strand, counting down.
CCAGGATGTCGTCCAGGAAAGTTTTCTTAAGCTGCACCAGCATTTGCTGGCAGGCGGCGATCGAACGAACCTCCGGGCCTGGCTCTTTCGGGTTGCGCATAACGTTGCACGTAATAGGCAAACGGCGTCGCCGGGGAGAAATGAGCAACTCGACAAGCTCGCGGGAGTTGCGGATCCTGTTGCGCCCGCCCGCGAATCGCCGGAACGGAAGTTTCTGGATCGCGAGCGCGAATCGGTGCTGCGCCGCGCGTTCGAACGCTTGAGTACCGCCCAGCAGCAATGCCTGGTTCTGCGAGCTCAAGGACTCAAATACCGCGAGATTGCGGAAGTTTTGCAGCTCTCGGTCTCAACCGTTGCCGAGAACGTGCAACGCGGGCTGTCGGAATTGAGAAAGGTGTGTTATGAGGCAAGGTGAGCATCTAAGTACGAATATGTTGGTGCGAGCGATGGATGATGAGCTTTCGGCCACGGATCGCGCCGCCTTCGACCTCCACCTTTCTGAGTGCGATGCATGCAGGGGCCGATATCACGAACTCGGGGTGCTGTCGGTTCAACTCGAGGCAGCTCTCAACCGATCTGCAGATGAGTACAACGAGCGCGAGCAACGGTATGTGCTGGAGCAGGAACTCATCAGGCGTGAACAGATGCCGATATTGACGCCGCGCTCGGGAAAAGTTGCGCGTCGTGTCGGTTGGAGTATGGCCATAGCGGCGAGTTTGGCGGTCAGTGTGCTGTTCATTCCGCATCACCCGAGTGCGACCACATCCTCCTCCGCCTTCGATCTCCGCACCGCACAGCCAAGCACGTTCGAAGTCGATGGTGAGAGTTTTTTTCCGCTGCCGTATTCGAATTCAGAGTTGCCTCTGGGCACGCCGCATATCGTTCAGATGCAGGTACCGGTTTCGTCGCTTACAGACGCCGGGTTGGCCATTGAACCTGTGTCCAGCCAGGCTGGAGATCCGGATAGCGCCGTGCTCGCCGACGTGCTGCTGGGCGCAGACGGCGAACCGCTCGGCGTCCACGTGATCGACACGCAGTGAATGAAACGAGATTTTGCGCGCAAGAACGGGGTTTACTGGGGAGCAAACGCGCTAATGAATGTGGGAGTTGGATCAGGAGATAGATATGAAATGCCCCATTTATTTGGCCCTGGCAGTCGCAATTTCAATTGCCCCGGCTTTTGCTCAGGGCCCAGGACGCTTCGCACCAGGCGGGCCAGGCGGACCTCATGAACGTCCATTCGGGCCTGGCGGTTTTGGTCCCGGCATTCGCCATGGAAAGGTCGTTACCGGCGCGCCATACTCGGCAGACTTCACCAATGAATCGATTAAACAACTGTCCGACGGCAATACAATCTCGCACACCGTTACCGGTAAGGTGGCGCGCGATAGCCAGGGACGCACGTATGAACAGGAGACGATCACGGCTGGCCCGTTTGCCCAGAACGGACCCATCACGCTGACCTTTATCTCGGATCCGGTTGCCGGATATTCGTACGTGTTGAATTCGAGCAGAAAGGTTGCGATCCGCAGACCAATACATCAGAACGCGAATGCCAGCAGGCCAGCGCCTCCCGCGGGTGCTCCGTCGGCTTCCCGGCACGCCGGCACCTCGCCGAACGTGGTTGAGACGGATCTCGGGTCTACGAGTGTGGGTGGCGTCATGGCGCAAGGTAAACGAATCACTCACACGGTTCCGGCCGGCGCGATAGGGAATGCCCAGCCTATGGTGTCGACCTACGAGACTTGGGACTCGCCGGATCTTCAGATTGTTGTGAAGGCGGTCCGGACGGATCCGCAGATGGGAACCTCGACTTACACGTTGAGCAACATTGCGACTGGTAAAGATCCGGATCAATCGTTATTCCAAGTGCCGGCCGATTACACCGTTAAGGACGCTTCCGCGATGCCGGGACCGCATGGCGGACCTCGCTCACAACCGCAATAGTAAGCAGTTTCGAAAGCTCGCGCACTAAGATCCTGCTGCGCTTCAGGAGGATCTTTTTTGTTAGCGATTATTTCTCAAGCAAGGCCTGCATCCGCTTCACCCAGCGCTGATGTTCGAGCAGTGCTCGCCGCTGCTTGAACAGGAACCGCATGAACGAGTAGGGCGTCAGCGATTCGGCCGGGATACCAGAATAGGTCTCAATTCGCCAGCGCAGATACGGAGAGCGCCAGGGGCGAAGACGGTACCCGCGCGATACCGCCCAGAAGGACGAGAGCATCAGGGCTGTGCCGGTCGCGCCAGAGCTGCGGTCGTCTTCGTCTGCGAATCGGGTGTGGCGTAATATCCTGAACGGGTGCGAACGCTCGGCTTGCCTGGAGCATTCACCGTGACCTTGATCTGGCGGTAGGTGCCGTCGAGCGCCTGCATGTGCGGTGTATAAGCAATCGTGTATTGGTTGCGAATGTCGTGTGCGATTTCGAGAGCCTGCGCTTTCACGTCGTTCACATCTTTTGGATAGAGTGCGAGGCCGCCCGTTGCCGTTGTCAGTTCATTCAGAGCTCGTCGCGCCTTTGAGGCTTCGTGTTTCTCTTCTTCGCTGAATAGCCCTATGGCATACACAAGCGTGTCAGTCTTATCCGCACGTTGAACCACCTGCTCGAGCGTAGCGGTGCTGGCATTGTCATTCCCATCCGTGATCACCATCAGGACCTTCTTGTCCATCTTGGCCTGCTTTTTCATATAGGTGATCGACATATCGATCGCGTCGCGCATCGCTGTGCCGCCTCGCGCATCGATGCGGTCCAATCCCTGTTGCATCTTGTTAATGTCGTTGGTAAACGGCACGTCAAGATAGGCTTCGTCATTGAAGTTGACGATGAACACTTCGTCTTGGGGATTGGAGGCCTCTACCATGGCGCGGGCCGCGGCGGCAACGCGTGGCAGCTTCTCCGACATACTGCCGCTGTCATCGACGAGGATGCCGAGTGAAACGGGCACGTCCTCGCGCCGGAAGATCTTGACATCCTGCGGTTGACCGTTTTCGAAGACCCTGAAAGCGTTCCTATCCAGATTCGTAATGAGCTTGCCTTTGCGGTCGGTTACGCTGGCATGGAGAACAACGAGGCGAGTATCCGACCTGAACTGTGCGAACACACACAGAGCCGAGGCCAGCAGCAGCGTTGCCGCGGTACCCATGACGGCGCTGCGGCGCGACACAACCGAATTACTGAGTCGGCGCATAGTATCCCAGGCGGAAATAGGCTTTGAGAGGCGGAAGTCCGCGAGGCTGGTTCAACTTCACCTGCACGCGCCGGTATTTGCCGTCTCGTTCGCGGTTCTTCGGCGTGTAGCCGAGGATGTATTCGTTACGTAGCTCGATGCCGATCTTCGCAGCAATGTCCGGCAGCTCGGAGATATTCTCGACGGCATAGGCGCGCCCGCCCGTCTGCTCGGCAAGGTCGTTCAGCAGACTCGGTCCCGCCGCTTCTTCCGGCGTGCGCCCGCGATTCGCAAGCGATTCGTATATACCAATCGCAAAAATTTGAACGTCTGCTTCGCGCACAGCGCTTTTAATCTCCGTTTCCGTATAGCGGCTGCTGTTATCGCCACCGTCGGAGATGATGAGCACTG
>JAFAQG010000096.1 GCA_019246575.1 Acidobacteriaceae bacterium | reverse complement strand
TTCTTTTTTCTTTATCTGATCTTCGCTGGCGGCGGGGCTTTCAGCCTCGATCGAATCCTACGCAAACGGGGCTAAGCCGCACTCGCCCGCGAACATCCGTCGCAACTAGCGCGCCACCATCCGCGTATCATGAAGTAGACGTATGCGCTTGCTCGTTTGCGCAGCCATAGTGTGTGTACTCGGTATCGCGGCAGGTGCGCAAGCGCCTGCTGAACAGCCCAAGGCCAGAAAAGAGCCTCCTGCGGGTACCTTGCGGTCGGTTACCGTGAAGGGCAACCACCGCTACGCTTCGGACCAGATCGTTAAAGCCGCCGCGCTCAGCATAGGCCAGCATGTTACCGGTTCGGTGATGGAGCGGGCCCGCGTTCGCCTGCAAGACACGCAAGTGTTCAACAGCGTCTCCTACGAGTTCCGATACGCGCCGGCGAACCCTCCGGCCTATGATGTCACGTTGACGGTAATGGAAAACGATCAGGTCTTCCCCATGCGCTTCGAGCGCTTCAACGTGCCCTCCGACGACATTCGCCGGTATCTGCGCGAGCACGTCGACCTCTACTCTGACGAGATTCCCCCCACCGAGCGAGTACTGCGCCGCTACACAGAGGCAGTTCAGACCCTCGTCGCTCAAAGCAACCCTTCGGTGAAGGTGAAGGCAGCGGTATCGAATGACGATCCGAAACAACTCGCCGTCCTGTTCACTCCTGACACTCCCCCCCCTACTATCGCGCAAGTAGTCGTGAGCGGAAACCAGGCGGTCGACACCGGAAGCATTCTTCGTGCGGTGAATCAGGTTGCCATCGGCGTGCCCTTATCCGACGAACGCTTGAAACTGATCCTGGACGGCGCGATCAAGCCGCTCTATGCAGCGAAAGGCTACGCTGCCGTAACATTTCCAAAAATCGAGACAGAGCCCTCGAAGACGAATCTCGGTGTCGTCGTTAAAGTACAGATCAACGACGGACCGGCATTCAAATTCGGGGCCATTCGCTTTCGCGGCAGCGGGGTCGATGAAGACGAAATCCGCGCCAACATACCCTTCAAACCAGGCCAGACGTTCAACGGTAAGCAAATTGACGAGTTCCGGTTGAATCTTGCTCACAGAATGAGACAGCGTGGATACCTGGATGCGAGTGTCGTTACGGAAACCGAAACGGACGACAGCAAACGCGCCGTGAACGTCACTTACACTCTTATCCCGGGCAGCATTTACAATTTCGCGAAGCTTGACATTCAGGGTCTCGATATCACCAGCGCGCCCGTAATCGAACATTTATGGGGCGAGAAGCCGGGGAAACCCTTCAACCCCGATTACCCGGACTTTTTCCTCAAGCGAGTGGAGGAACAGGGTCTATTCGACAAGCTCGCCGAAACGCGCTCCGACTACGACGCCGACCCTTCAACCCACAACGTCACTGTGCACCTCTATTTCAAGGGCGGTGAATCCAAAGCAGAACGGGACAAGAAGAAAAAGGAAGAAGAGGAGCGCCGCCGAACCGACGGAACCTGGTCTCCCTACCCGCAATTGCGTGCGCGTACTTAGTTAAGCCCGGCGTCGTTTACGGAAAATACCGCTCCGACATACTCCGCAGAAAAACTAGCGACTCCGCCATCTCTTCCATCCCATTCATGCCGTCTTCGATACTGACCCAGCCCCTGTATCCGCGCGCAGCCAGTATCTGAAAGATCGCATCGTAGTCGTTCAGCCCTTTTCCTGTTACGCCGTGCCGCAGAAGCGCCGAATACCCTAAGGTGCCATCGGCCTGTCTGAGTTCGTCGAGTGTCGTTCCAGGCTCCAGAAACCGGTCACTCGCGTGCATGCTCACCACCCGGTCGGCCACGCGCCGAAGCAGCTCCACGGGATCATCGCCCGCCACGATAGCGTTTGATGGGTCATACTGCACTCCGAAATACTCGCGGTCCTCGACCGCGTCTACAATCGAAACGAACCGGTCCATCTTCTGCGCGAACTCCGCGTACTTCCAGAATCCGTCCTTATAGTGGTTTTCCATCCCGAGCACCACGTCCTGCTCTCTCGCAATCGGCAGCAATGCGTCCATCGCTTCTAACACCCACTCGCGTCCCTGCTCCCACGACACTTCCGGATAGCGCTGCCCGCTCAGCACTCGGCACACCGCGCCCGGTCCTCCGAGTTTGCGCGTAATCTCGATCATCGCCGCTTCTCGCTCAATCTCGCGCTTGCGCTTGTCTTCATCCGGAACCGTGAAGTCCGGCGAACAGCACAGCATCGGCATCGCGAAACCTGCTAAGCGAATTGCGTCCCCCACTTTCTCGACGTACGGTGGTTCAAAGCTTGTGAAAAACCCCGTATACATCTCGAGCCCATCCGCATCAAGCTGTCTCGCCCGTTCGATCCACTCGAAAACCGTCATGCGTCCCGCGGCAATGTCTTCCAGGTAGCATTTCGGGAATGCCGAGATCCTGAGGGGCATAAGCTTGCGATTCGATGTTCGTTACGGCACCGTAACCGACACCGTCGCTGTGTGGCTGAGAATCCCGCTCGTAGCCGTTATCGTCACCGACCCCGTTTCGCTCGACGATTGAAAAGTCTGCGTTACCGTACTACTGCTGCTACTCGAACCGTCCCCGCAGCTCGTCATCACAACGAGCCCCAGCAACGCTACTCCGGCGCTAAACAATTGCATCCGTCTGCCTGGGCGAAGTAAGTAACACACCGCCACCGCAAGCCCAATAAGAATCGCCGCCGGGAACGCACTCCGCCCTGGCCCGCTAAGACCAGTAAACCGAAACGGGCTGAAAACGCCCGCGCTCGATGCAGCCGAAATTGTAAGTCCAACACTGCCGGAACCCGACACCGTGCCCGGAATCGAACACGTGGTGTTAGTAAGTGCGCTTGGAACCGTACACGTGAACGACACAGTTCCGCCAAAGCCACCGAGCGACGCAACCTGAACCGTTGCGGTTCCCATCGCGCCCCGCCCCACGGTAATCGTGTTCGGGCTGACCGCTAACTGGAAATCCCCCGCCCATTCACTTACTAAGTGATACGCATCGATAGATCCCAAGCCAGTCGTCTGATCGTATCCCGGCCCGGCTGCGTATCCCAGAACTCCGTTCGCCGGACAGTCCGGCGAACCCTGCCGGCACGGCACTTGGTTGTTCCCCGTAGTTATGTCGTGAAACGCGTCGATCGAATACGAAGCGATCGAGTACAGTTTAGGATTAACATTACCCTGCGCGCCGCCCACCTTCTGATTAAGCAACGCGACTATTCCAGCGAAAGTTGGTGCTGCTACTGAAGTACCACCGACCACATTCAAAGTCGTGTCCGTATTACGGAATCCATTTACACAGCTACCTGCATTGCAAATCAGAAACCCGTCGTGGCTTGAAGACGCCGCGAGCGCGATGTCCGGCGTATCGCGCGCCCCGTCGTTCGGCACGCCTGTACCCTGTTGCCAGCTCGGTTTTTGAAATAGAATGCTCTTACCGCCGCCGCTTGCACTCAGCTCTGTGACACTCGCCGTATCGTTCCAAACCACTTCAGGGATATAGGAGAGCGCGGAGCCATTATTGCTGTCATTTGTTGGACTCCAGTAACTTCCGCCGCCTTCGCTCAGTTCGGTCCCACCCATGCCCGTCACATACGGGCTACTGCTCGGGAAGTCGACAGCCAAGCCGTGCGTCGCCACAGTGGGACCTCGCGGTCTCGGACTCGGGGCGCTCTCACAATCCGCCGCTCCCGTATCGCCGCCCGCCGCGACGATCGTCATGCCTTGCGCGTTCGCCTGCTGAAAAGCCGAATTCAGACTGTTCAATTCCGTGCGCGGGATATTTGCCTCGCAATCTCCGTAACTGAGGCTCAACACCGGCGCAAGATTATTATTGATGGCATAGGTTGCCGATACGAATGCATCGTTCGAGTTCACATACACGATGGTTGCTTGCGGCGCAACGGCGCCCGCCCATTCGATATCCAGATCGGCTTCCGATAAGTCGCTCGAGCTCGTTCCTGGATCGGTGCCGGTCAACACCACCTGCGGATCGTTCGGCGGCAGACCGCTTGCTGCGCGAAACGCTTCGATATCCGAAAGCTGTATATCCGTCTGCCCCGCAATCGCGATCTTCTGCCCCGTCCCGTCGATCCCGCTGCTATACAGCGCGCGAACGTCGTAAATAGTTGTGAAATCTTCGGGGGCAATGAAGTTAAGTCCCGTAAGATTCGACGTAAATTTCGGCTGCGCGACCGTTCTCTGTATCACGGGCGCTCTCGGATGAAAATCGTTCAACCCGTGAATGCCCGTAATCATTCCTTGCAGAGCCCGGGGCAGGGAAGGGTCACTCGCGTTTGCGTAATGCAGATTCCCGTCGCGCCGGTACCGATGTATGGACGTCTGAAACGCCGACTGCACAATCGACGCTGTGCCCGACATGGTTACTGCAGTCCTGCTGCGGTTCACTTCGATATTCGAGAACCCCGCATTGGCCAGCCACGACGTAATCTTGTTCAGGTCAGCGTCGCTCAACCCGAACCGTTGTCCGAATTGCTCGGGCGTGAGCCACCGGTGATATTGGCTGTTTCCGGGGTCTTGCTGGTCTCGGAGCAATTGCTCGAGTTGTTTCTGCTGCGCATTGCTCATCCGGAAATGCATCGTTATCGGAAAAGTAAGATCGGGCTGCGCCTCGCCTTCGTCCTGCGATGACGCGGCCAGCGGATGAGTGTTGCCCGACAGCACAAACGTCCGACCATCTTCAACCCGCCCGCTAATGCGGCTCGGCGGTTGTCCGGCAAGTCCTACCACCGGTATGGACGCGACCACTGCGTACGCGACTGTAAAGGAAAGTAAACTTCGAAAACTGCCTTGCATGGATTGCCAAAACCCCTTCGACGCGGCGCGTCGAATCAGGGTTACTTCTGTTGCTACCATATCCTCGCACCTGGTATTACCGCGCCGTCGCTCAAAAGCTGTAAGTAACTCCAACCCGCACGAACCGTCCCGGCTGAATTGCCACCGGAAGCCGCGCATTGAAGGTCGTTCCTGTCACATCCACTTGCTGAACAGACTGGCTTGCATTCATGACATTCAGGATGTCGGTCGCAAAAGCAACTTCGTTCGAATGCAGCCGAAAATCTCGTCGTAAGCGCAAATTCCAGTTCAAAACGTACTGAGCACGGTTACCGCCTTCCGGACTGCCGCGAACTGTCGTCGAAGTTAAGAAAGGTCCTTGCGCGAGGCCGGTTACAAGTAGTTGCCGCGCAAACGGCAACCCGTCCAGATAATTCGCAATCGCGGCCAATTGCAAGCCGCCCCACGCGGCCGGAAACCGGTACACAGCTTCAATTTTTCCGACGTATGCGCGATCCACAAAACTTCGCGCCAGGGTTCGCACACTGCTATTCGGATCGATAAACAATGCCCCAATTACGTCGGGATCGTTTTCGAACACCGCATTTCCCGGATTGGTAGGGCCCCACGCCTTTTCCGCCGTAAACGCAGCATGTACCAGAACGTCACGCCACCCAACGCGAGCCTGGGCCGAGATTCCGGCATTCAGCGTCCGAACTCCGGGCGCGTTCGTTAGCACATACGCATCTTGCCCGAAGGTCGCAGCGTCTTGCTCGTACACCGTCAGATGCTGATCATCAAACGTGCCTGGAATACCATCGGGTCCGGGATCCACGACCGCCACCGGCGTGAACGCGTTTCGACCCAATCCTTGGTTCTCCACAACAATCCGGTCCTTCTCGTCGCGCCGAAACAAGTTCAGGCGCAGAAAACTCTTCGATGTAAGCGGCAACTCTGCATCGACATCAAACTGGTCCGCGTAGGGCCGCTTCAGAGAACGCGAGATCGATGAATACGCGCCGCCAAAACGCAACAGCATTGCGCCCTTCTCACCCGGCTCGAACCATCCATCCCCATTGCGGTCGATCCATTGATAAACGTTGCCGCCCAAGCTGTTTGCAGTTGCGTAATCCAGATATCGCCCTGCCACCGGTGAGTACAGTCGCGCATAACTCCCGCGCACAAGGAACCCGTGCCCGTGTGGAACACGCAACGCAACCCCAACCCGCGGCGACACGCTGTTCCATGCGATTACATCCCTAAGCACCGCCCCGCGCGACACGTCAAATAACACAGCGCTGTTTACCGCGAACCTCCCATATGCTCTTACCTCATCCGCAACATAAGCCCATCCAGTACGAACCGTCCCTCGGGAGTCCACCGGCGTGT
>JAFAQG010000554.1 GCA_019246575.1 Acidobacteriaceae bacterium | reverse complement strand
GCCCTCGGCTACTACCTCACGCAAGCCTTCCCACCCTGGAACAAAATCGGCGAACGCCAGGTCCGCCTTCTGTAAACCTTATTGAGGCGCCGGTCGGGTTCCTTTAAAAGACAACCACCGCCTCGCGCTCAACGCGGACGCGCACATCATCTTTCATGAGGCGCCGATCACACAGTTGGACTGAAGTGCGCAAAATTTCAGAAATGCGCACTTAACCACCTGCGGGTCCATACTTGAATTTTGCATATTACACCAAGACGCACAATTAACTGTGATCCGCTTTGCACAAGCCAGCGCTCAACGGAACTCGACCAAACTTTACCCACATGACGCTCACGCGTGAACCGATTTGTTGCGCTCCCACTGGGGATCGATGCGGCGAAGGCGTGCTCTGGCATGCCGCGGAAGAAGCAGTGTACTGGACTGATATCAATCGATTTCTCGTTCATCGTTTCGATCCCCGAACTCGTTGCGTTCGCTCGTGGTACTTCGATGAGCCGGTCACGGCCGTACTGCTGACCAATATCGAGGGGACGCTCGCGTTATCGCTGGGCAGCGGCATCATTCTCTGGAAACCGTCTTCCGACCAGCGCAGCCATCCCGTCTTTCAACTGCACGGCTGGCCGAAGGTACGCCTGAACGACGCTGGTGTCGATCCGGCGGGCTCGCTGTGGGCCGGGTCCATGCGCAACAACGTCAATGCGGACGGATCGGAAGGGGAAGCAGGTGGTACCGAAGGCGTCATCTACCGTATCGACGGCGATGGCGCGGCAACCGTATGGGAGCAGCACATTGGAGTCGCGAACACGTTCGTGTGGAACCCTGCCGCAGATAGATTCTATTTCGCAGACACGCTGCAGAACATGATTTGGTTCTATGACTACGATCGGCAATCCGGCAGCATTCGCAAAGCCGGCACTTACCTGGCTGGCTTCGATCGCGGATTGCCCGACGGCTCCGCCATCGACGAGAACGGGTATGTGTGGAACTGCCGCTGGGGTGGCGGCTGCATCGTGCGTATCTCGCCGGCCGGACAGGTCGATCGCATTGTCGAACTGCCGGTCCGCAATATCACCAACTGCACCTTCGGCGGACGCGATCGAAACGTCCTTTATGTCACCACGGCCGCCGGCGGGCGCGGCGCAACAGACCGTCTTGCCGGCAGCTTATTCGAGATCACAACCGATACACGAGGCCTCGAAGAAAGACCTTGGATGCTGGCTCCTCGAGTGACGAATTCTCTGCCTTTCTCGAAGCAGTAAGCTCCGAGGTTCACTGGTCGTTCGTTGAACTGACTCGGATATACTGTTCTACCGCGGATAACTCGGCCTTGGCTGACCTGCACAGGATGTAAAGGTCGTCCCCTACTCGGCTCATTTTTTGCGGCAGCGTGGATCAACCGAAACGCTCCCTGCCGTCACATAACACTGCTCGTATGTCGGGGAGACACTCCCGCCTGAGCTACACGCAGCTTCATGCTTGCGAGGAGGTCCAGTGGTTGGGGTCGTTGTCGCGGTCCTGCTGGTCGGAATCTTAATCGGCCTATTCCTGGCGTGGTGGTTTTTTCGCCGCCTCTCTCCGCCGGAGCCCCCTCCGCCGCTGCCCTGTCCTCCTCCAACTCCCTGCCCTCCTCCCGAGCCCTGCCCGCCACCGAAGATTCCGGACCAGTTCGATGCGCCGGCGCTCTCTGCCGCCCTGCAACTCAGACTGCGAGGCACGACTGCCGATGGTTCCGCGGCTTCAACGACGACAGGCAACCAGGTGATCTGGGTCGATTCGGGCGGCGAAGTGCTCGTGCATCTCGACAGCATTCAAGCGCGAATCCTCGAAAACCTCTTGCTGATTTCGATCGATCTCGAATCGGACGAAACCGGCCGTACACCTCTGATCGTTAGCTTCGCACTGGGTAACGCGGCAGATCCGGCCGGACTTGTGGCCGCTACTGACGAGTACCCGCGCGGAGACGGACGGCTTGCCGCGCATTGGGGCGAGTCGATACAGGCCGCGTTGTGGTCGACGCTGCTGAGTCTTGCGCAGGAGCACGCCACCGAGCGTGGAAAAACGCCCGTAGGAATCAGTGCGACATCCGGCTCTTTGAGGCTGCAGGCGGCGGCATGATCTCTACGAAAGATTTGGCAGGCGAAATCTCGGACATCGGCCAGGCGATCGGACTCATTGGCGCCGATGGCGGCCTGAACATCCACTGGTTCGAGAACCCGGCTGGAGAACTCCAGTCCATATTCAAGGACGCAACGCAACGCGCGGGACTGATGAACTTTCTCGATGCGCTGCTGCCTCCGGCTACTCTCGACGGATTGCCGCAGGGAGAGAAATGGCACCCGCTGCTCGGAACGGACTCGTCGCTGCGGGGCAATGTGTATCTGACGGTGAAGGATAACGGCGCGAACGTTCTGTTCGGCGTTGGAGGCGATTATTCGACTTC
>JAFAQG010000549.1 GCA_019246575.1 Acidobacteriaceae bacterium | reverse complement strand
AACCGGCCGAGTTGATCATTATCGGCGGCGCGGCAGCGGGAACAATGCTCATCGCAAACCCGCTGCACATTCTCACCGGAATCCTGCACGGCGTGCTCAGCATCCTCAAGGGCTCGCCGTACAACAAGGCCGCTTACGTCGATGCTCTTAAGCTTCTGAATGACCTCTTCAATCTGGCCAGGAAGGAAGGTGCTGCCAAGCTGGAGCAGGAGATTGAGGATCCCGAAAAGGGCCAGATCTTTTCGAAATACGCCTTATTCAAAAAAGATCATTTCGCGGCCAACTATATCTGCGATACCTTGCGCATGTCTTTGGCGGGCGGTGTTGCGCCGCACGACCTGGAATCGCTGATGGAGCACGATGCCGAGATCCATCATCATGAAGAAGGCAAGTCCGTTTCTGCTCTCAGCACGGTAGCGGACTCTTTGCCCGGACTCGGAATCGTCGCTGCGGTTCTGGGAGTCGTCATCACCATGGGCGCAATCGGCGGACCACCCGAGGAGATCGGGCATAAGGTGGCAGCCGCCCTGGTCGGGACCTTCCTTGGAATCTTGCTCTGCTACGGGTTTATCGGCCCGTTAGCCTCAAACATCTCGAAGATGAATGACGACGCGAACGATTTTTACCGGGTCTTGCGCACAGGCATCGCCGGTTACGTCAAGGGTATGCCGCCATTTCTGGCCACCGAGAGTGCACGCCGCATGGTTCCTCCGCGGCTGCGGCCATCGATGAAGGAAATGGAAGCGACGTTTAAAGCCGCCAAGGCTGCCTAAAGACATGGCCGAAGCAAACGCGAATCCGCCCATCATTATCGTCAAGAAAAAAGCGGCGCACGGCGGGCATCACGGCGGCGCCTGGAAAGTGGCGTATGCCGATTTCGTGACCGCGATGATGGCCCTGTTCATCGTCCTCTGGCTTTTGTCTACAAGCGAGAAGGTGAAAAAGGCGGTCGCGGAATATTTTGTCGATCCACAAGGCAAGAAAAAGCTGGTCGGCTCAGGCCTCGTCGGATCCGGTGAATCGATGGCCTTCTCCAAAGAGGACCTGGAGAAGCTGAAAAAGAAACTGGAAGAGTCTCTCGCGAAGGTTCCCGATTTCTCGAAGCTAAAAGATTTGGTCACCATGACCATAACCGGCGAAGGACTGCGCATCGAGTTGATGGAGAATCCGAAGGGCATGTTCTTCGAGCTAGGTAAGCCCAAACCGACGGCGATCGGAGTCGAGGTGATCAGCGTTCTTGCCCAGCAACTCGGAAAGCTTCCTAACCATCTTGTAGTGGAGGGGCACACCGATGCCGCGCCGTACCAGCAGGTCAGAGAGTATTCGAACTGGGAGCTTTCGAGCGACCGTGCCAATATCGCACGGAAAATTATGCAGGATCATGGCGTCCGCGATGATCAGGTTAAACAGGTACGCGGATTCGCGGATCAGAATCTGCGGAAGCCGCAAAATCCCTTCGATGCGTCGAATCGGCGGATCTCCGTCATCGTGCAATACCAGAACGTCGATGCGAACGGAGGGGTCGAGTTCTCGCCGGCTTCCAAATCAGCTCAGGGCGCCATGGAAAAAGCACACGCGACGAAAGAAGAAAAACCGAAAGCCTGACTCTCACGCTCGGCTGAGCGCCGCCCGATTCTCACGGTTGCTGCACTCGTTCCACGTCGAGCGCAGGAGATCCCGGCTGTAGAGCAAGTGCCGCTTGTCGGGAGTAAATACCTCCAGCGTGATGGTGCCGTCGTACTTGCAAGCCGTGAGCGCTTCCACGCTACGACATAAGTCGACGGTCCCCGTACCAAGCGGCAGATGCAAATCGGCTAGGCCTCCTTTGTTGTCGTGCAGATGAACATGTTTGAGGCGGTTACCGTAGGCGCGCAGAATTTCTTCAGTCGTATTCTCCGATACCTGCAGATTGGCGTGACCGATATCGAGATGCAATCCCAACTCCGGCATGGGATCGAGCAGTTCCCCGAGCTGGGCAGCAGAATTGTAATCTCCCGGCAGATTCTCGATCATCAGACCCATACCGCACTTCTCCGCATCCGGTAACAATTCGCTTAACGATCGGAGGTTCCCTTCGATGTAGAAACTGCGCGGATGCCACGGGGTGTGGCGGTCCGGATGGATGTTCATCCATTTTGCCCCGACCTCCGAGAACACATAAAGACAGCGCCTCAATTCCGCAACAGCCGCCGCACGAATTTCCGGTATCGCGCTTGCCATCGGCAGATACCACGCCGTGTGTCCGACAACTTGCATCCGATGCCGGTCGAGTGCTGAACGAATCGCCCGTACATCGACGTTCCACGAAGGAGCGGCAGGAGGTTCGAGCGTAAGGTCAAGGAACTCCATGCCCGCGTCGGCCATCCAGTTGATTTCATCCGAAACCTCCCGCTCCGGATGATTCATAGTGCCGATCAACATCCGTAATTGCTCCGTTGTTCAGTCTTGAAGCAGGCGCGCGCGGTCCTCGATCGCAGGCGTGAACCATGGCCGCGTATCGAGCAGATGAGCGCGCCCTGAATCGCAAATAGCCGGCCCTTTGAAGGCTCCATCGGATAGGCCCAGTTCCGACCAGATCCATGCAGGAAACTGCGACGCCTTGGCCGGGCACAACCACCGGAACGCCGCAAGCAATGCTCCGACCAGCGGTGCGTCTGGTTCTACTTTCGACAGGAAACGGTGCCAGTCGAGCTCCGTACCGAGCGCGTACAGCATGTTCATGGCGTCCGGCCAATCGCAGCGGTCGAACTGTACAACGTATAGCTTGGTCCAAATGGCGTCTTCGGGAGCGAGCAGATGCACCTGCAACCCATCGATCTCGACTTGTGGACCGTCCATCCAGCTATCATCGACTTTCGCTCTCTGGTTTGCCATGCACCACATCACGTCGACGATGCTGTCCTTCCAGTAACTGCGATAAATCCACTTGCGGTCGTACGGTTGCCGCTCGAAGTAATCAGCCATACCGGCCTGCCTGACGATCTCGATCATCCTGTCGCGATCCCCCGGCCGTATATACAGATCGATGTCCTTGGTGTCGCGCCACTGCCCTGCGTAAGTCATCGCGACCAGGCCGCCTCCGACTGCAAACGGCACGTTCCGATCGCGAGCAGCCGTCATCACCCGCTTATACAGACCCCATCTCGCCTGCGGCAAACGTGCGGGCCAGAGCCGGCAACGCGCAACCTGCTCTCGTAAGACACTACTCTCGATGTTCATTCAACGGGGCGAACTTCGGTTGTGGGATGTAGAATGCAAATTCACATGCACCTCGTACTTGTTCTGGCTGTCAGTCTGCGGATCCGAGTCGAACCAGTCCGAACAACGTTCTGTTTACGATCTCCTGGTGCCTTGTGTTCGAACCTGTTTGGCATAAAACATTTCAATACCCCGCATAGAAAATTGCGCGCGTGCATCGGAGTGCAAATTGTTACGCTTGGAGATTTAGCACATCCCGGGGCTCATTTGCATGAACATATCCAAGTGGATATCGCTTGTTTTCGCCGTTGTCTGTTCGAACGCTCTCTTCGCCCAAACGGTTGACCAGAAGGTCGCCGCACTGGAAGCTGCCACGAAAGCAGCTCAATCTTCAGGCGACAACGCATGGATGCTGACCAGCTCCGCCCTGGTTCTGCTCATGACAGGCCCCGGGCTGGCGCTTTTTTATAGCGGGCTCGTGCGAAGTAAAAACGTCCTGGGCACGATGATGCATAGCTTCGCTCTGATGGCAGTGGTCACGGTAGTGTGGGCCATCTACGGTTACAGTCTCGCGTTCGGCGAAGGAAATCCCGTCATTGGAGGCCTTCAATATCTGTTCCTCCGGGGCGTTGGTACGACGCCGAACGCCGATTACGGAGCGACGGTCCCGCACCAAACCTACATGGTGTTTCAGCTGATGTTCGCCATTATCACGCCGGCGCTTATATCAGGGGCTTACGCGGAACGCATAAAATTCGGCGCCATGCTTCTCTTTACGGTGCTGTGGACAACTGTTGTGTACCTTCCTATGGCGCACATGGTCTGGGGCAAGGGTGGACTGCTGAACGCATTTTTGGGGGGCAAAATCCCGTGCTTCGATTTCGCGGGCGGCACAGTAGTTCACATCACATCCGGAATTAGTGCCCTGATCTGTGCCTTGTACCTTGGGAAACGCATTGGGTTCCCGAAAGAGCAGATGAAACCCCACAACCTCGCGCTCAGTGTTACCGGTGCTTGTCTTTTATGGGTGGGTTGGTTCGGCTTCAACGCGGGAAGCGCTGTAAATGCCTCGGGGCTCGCGACGAGTGCGTTTGTTGCGACACACTTCGGCGCCGCTGCGGCAGCTCTCGGCTGGATGCTCGCAGAATGGTTCAGGCACGGAAAAGCCAGCATGCTCGGCGGCATTTCCGGCGCGGTAGCGGGCCTCGTGGCCATCACGCCCG
>JAFAQG010000546.1 GCA_019246575.1 Acidobacteriaceae bacterium | reverse complement strand
TAGATCTCCGTATTCGTGAGCACCTGTTCCAGCTTGCCCGGAATCGCCGCCATCTCTTCGACCAGCGCGGCCGATTGCTTCGGATCGAGTGTGCCGCGCACCTGGCCGAGATACATCCCGAGAATGAGCAGCGCCGTGATCTGCGATGTGAACGCTTTGGTCGACGCCACACCGATCTCCGGGCCCGCATGGGTCATCAAAGTTCCGGCGGCTTCGCGCGTGATCATGGAACCCACCACGTTGCAGATGGCGAGCGTCTTCGAGCCCTTTTGCTTCGCCTCGCGCTGCGCCGCCAACGTATCCGCCGTTTCGCCCGATTGCGAAATGACAATCGTCAGCGTGTTCGCCTGAATAATAGGGTCGCGATATCGGAATTCGCTGCCGTAATCGACTTCGACCGGCAGCCGCGCCAGGCGCTCGATGATGAATTTGCCTGCCAGCCCTGCGTGCCAGCTCGTTCCGCACGCGACGATCTTGACCTGCTGGATTTGGCGGAACTCGGCTTCCGAGATATTCACTTCGTCGAGGAACACCCGGCCGCTCTCGAGTCCCAGGCGCCCTAACATGGTGTCGCGAATGGCCCGCGGCTGCTCAAAGATCTCCTTGAGCATGAAGTGCTTGTAGCCGCCCTTTTCGGCCATGATCGGGTCCCACAGGATGCGCGAGACCTGACGTCGCACCACCTTGCCCTCAAGGTCGGTAATTTGCACGCCCCCGGGGGTCAAAACGGCCACATCGCCGTCATCGAGGAAAAACATGTCCCGAGTGTGGCTGAGAATCGCTGGAACGTCCGAGGCCACAAAGAATTCGTTCTGGCCGAGCCCGATCACAACCGGCGGACCGGAGCGAGCGGCGACGATCTTATTTGGGTCCGTGCTTGAGATGACGCTGATCGCGAACACTCCCCGGACCTGCTTCAGCGATTTGCGGACCGCGTCTTCTAGATTCCCATTCAGATTTTTTTCAACGAGATGCGCCAGTACTTCCGTATCGGTTTCGGTCTTGAACGTATGCCCTTCGGCGGTCAACTCTTTACGCAGCGAAAGGTAGTTTTCGACGATGCCGTTGTGCACGACCACGATCTCACCCTTGCAGTCGCGATGGGGGTGGGCATTTTCTTCCGTCGGCCGCCCGTGCGTGGCCCAGCGCGTATGCCCGATTCCATATAGGCCCGACACCGGCTTATTGCGGATGGCATCTTCCAGGTTGTGCAGTTTGCCTGAAGCTCGCCTCACCTCGAGGCATTTTTGCTCCGAGAACACCGCAACGCCCGCCGAGTCGTACCCCCGGTACTCCAGACGGCGTAAACCATCCACGATCAGAGGTACCGCTTCACGGCCTCCGATATACCCTACTATTCCGCACATATAAACTTAAGAGGAATAATCTAGTTTAGAATCTCAACCCGATAATCTTCAATCACCGGATTCGATAAGACGTCCCGGGCTATCTCGTCCAGTACTGTTGCCGCACGGTCGCGCGGTGTCGAATCGGCGAACGCGATTTCGAAGTACTTGCCCTGGCGCACGGCTGCTATCTCCCTGTGTCCCAAGCTGTTGAGTGCGGAGCAGATAGTCTGGCCCTGAGGGTCGAGCACGGTGCGCTTCATCGAGACGTAAACCCTGGCTTTCATAGGGACAGTTCTATTCTAGGGCGCGGGTGTGCGAACAATTTCCTCGATTTCTGTTTCAGCCTCTGCTATAAACAGAGGAAAGAGTCGGGCGCCAATACGCCGCGGCTGCGTTTCTCCGCTCGTGGGAGGGTGCGCATCGTCCAGATTTGCATACTCGCAAGCAGCAGTGCCGGTAACTCGGTCTTTGTAGCAACGGGCCGGACGCGTTTGTTGATCGACGCCGGGTTGAGCCGCCGCGAAATCGTCAGGCGTCTCGCCGTGATTGGCGAGGACATCGAGCGCCTCGATGCCATCCTGATCACGCATGAGCATAGCGATCATACGAGCGGGCTAGCAGGCATGACCAAAGGATGCCGCCGCGGGATTCCCGTTTACCTGACCCACGGAACGGCGGAGTTTATCGATTGGGGAGAGTCGGCCCCCACCATTCAACGCTTTCAAGCAGGCTGCTGCTTTGTGGTGGGAGATTTCGACATCTCGAGCTTCACGATCCCTCATGACGCCGTCGACCCCGTCGGGTATACGCTCACGGCCGGCGGTGTAAAGGTTGCCGTGGCGACGGATCTGGGCTATGTGCCCGATTCGCTGCGGGTGCACCTGCGCGGAACGGATGTCATGATTCTCGAAGCCAACCACGATCTGGAGATGCTGCGCGTTGGACCGTACCCCTGGCCTGTGAAACAGCGCGTCATGAGCCGCCGCGGCCATCTCTCGAACGAAGTCGCGGGCGATTTCATCAGGAACGACCTCGACGGGCGCGTCTCGACGCTTATCCTCGGCCATATCAGCGAACACAACAATCATCCGGAACTGGTTCGCAGCATGGGAATGAAAGCGCTCGACGGGAGAGCGCTCTTTACGCGCCTGGTGGTTGCCGAACCGGGCGTGCAGTCAGAAGTGTTCTGCTATTGACGGCCCGGCCGCGCGGTCGCCCTCGAAGATCGCGACTCGTGCCATATACTGGCATCTCCGATGCGGCATCGAACGAGCCAGTTGTCGCAGCCACAAGCTCTGGCGTGGAAAGAACGCTTTATTCTCATCGCGCTTATGGCGACGGTTGCCGCTGCGGCGTGGATCTATATCGCGCACCTCGCCTGGGAGATGGACCACATGGCCGCCGCACCCGATATGTTCATGCCGCACGCCGGACCTTGGCGTTTGAGCGAGTTTTTGCTTCTGTATGTGATGTGGGCCGTGATGATGGTTGCCATGATGCTGCCCTCCGCGCTTCCGATGGTACTGATGTTCGCCGCCACCGGCCGCCGCCGGCGAACGCAAGGACGGCAGTTCACAACTACTTCCCTGTTTCTCAGCGGTTATTTCCTGGTGTGGTTCGCATTTAGCGTGCTCGCATCGGCTGTTCAATGGGCATTGCACCAGGCCGCGGTACTAACTCCGATGATGACGCCCCGCACATCGTGGCTTGGCGGCGTGGTCCTTCTTATGGCCGGACTCTATCAGTGGACATCGCTGAAAAAGTCCTGTCTTCGCCACTGCAGCAGCCCGTTGTCATTTATCATGGGTCACTGGCGGTCCGGCCAATGGGGTGCTCTCCGGATGGGAATCGAGCACGGTATGTATTGCACTGGCTGTTGCTGGGCGCTGATGGCCCTGCTGTTCGCCATCGGAGTGATGAACGTGCTTTGGGTGGCCGCGATCGCCGCCTTCGTGCTCATCGAAAAGGTGTTCCCGCGCCGAGAGCTCATCGCGAAAGCGTCGGGCGCAGTGCTTGCCGCTCTCGGGCTCTACGTACTCGCAGCGCCTCAGTCGCCGCTCCACTGACACGCGGCAACGGCGCCCGATCGAGACTGAAACGCATGCGGCAACTCCGGATCCGACCAGTGGGTCCCGTTACTGGGCGCGAGTTGCAGAGTATCGTTCTCGGCCCGGAAAGCGGTTGCAAAACCCGCATTTTGCATCGTCATCTGCCGCCCCCTTTCGTCTTTAAGCGGTGTCGAGACCACTCGTCCGAAATTTCCCACCGTCGCGTCTATTCCGGTGTCGCTGTCGCTGACCGAGATATCGGCTACCTGGCTCGAAACCCATTTGGAAATGAAGCTACCGAGGATTTCCATGGGGCCTCCGCGCTGCCCCTGAAAGATGGGCTCGATTGCGCGCCTTTGCTCGGCCGTCGTTTTCCGGCCGAGGTAGATGCGGCCGGTC
>JAFAQG010000541.1 GCA_019246575.1 Acidobacteriaceae bacterium | reverse complement strand
TCAACGACAAGAATCGCTTCTTCGTGCGCGTTTCGCGAAGACTCGACGATGCCGTACCGCCCAACTATTTTTCCGGACAGGACCGTATCGCGGAAGGCGGAGCGGAGACCCGGGACAGCTTCGTGAATGCTTCGGCCGACTACACCTACAGTTTCAGCCCCACTTTTCTCATCGAAGTGCGTTACGGTTTCGGACGTGCGGCCGAGAACCGGATTCCCGTGAGCCTTGGATTCGATCCGCTGCAGCTCGGATTGCCCTCTTATATGCAGGGCGCCGATGCGCCGATGTTCCCCGGATTTTATCCGACGGGATACCAGGGCGTGGGGAACGGCGGAAGCTCGGACTGGGGGCCGGCCGGATACAACACGCATTCCTTCGTGGTAAATGCGATGAAGGTTGTGCATGCGCACCTGGTCAAGTTCGGATTCGATTGGCGAATTATTCAGGTCAATCTTCACCAGGGGGCGTATGTGGACGGCGCCTTCAACTTCGATCGCACATTCACGCAGGGGCCGAACCCCAACCAGGCCAGCACGACAGCGGGCGACGCCTTCGCGTCGATGCTGCTGGGGACCGGAACGGGGCAGCTAAACAAAGGCGGCTTCATAGCTACGCAAAGTAAATACTACGCCGGATACATCGCCGACGATTGGAGAGTATCGACGCGCTTGACCTTGAACCTGGGCCTTCGTTACGGGCTGGATCTGCCGCTGACGGAGCGCTACAACCAGCTCGATTTCTTCGATTCGGCCGTCGTCTCTCCACTCGCCGGGCCGGCCGGCTTGCCGAACCTGCGCGGCGGGCTCGTCTATGCGGGCGTGAACGGGCGCGGGCGGCGGCTGAATGCCATCGACCCGAACGGCTGGGATCCGCGCTTCGGATTCGCCTATCAGGTGGCCAAAAGCACCGTCTTGCGAGGAGGCTTCGGCGTGTTCCACGCGCCGTCGTACCTCGAGGCCTCGGGCGGCGAGGGGCATGACGGCTACCAGACAGTGACGCAGTTCATTTCGGCAGCGAATGGAGTGATGCCCACCGTCTATGTATCCAATCCATTTCCCAACGGGCTGCTGCCCATTACCGGAAATTCACAGGGGCTGCTCACGCTGGTCGGCAACAGCATCAGTGCGGGCCTGCTGAGCCAATACCGCGTGCCGTATACGGAGAACTGGAATCTCAACATCCAGCAGCAGCTTCCGGGCAACGTACTGTTGCAGGCCGGTTATGTCGGCAACCGCGGGCTGGAGTTATCGTTTTTCAACGCCAATCTCGACCAGTTGCGCCCCGACCAGTTATCCTCTGCGCTGCAAACGCAGGTGAGAAATCCATTCTTCGGGTTGATCGCGACTGGCCCGCTCTCGACGGCAACGGTGCCCTACAATTATCTGGCCGCGCCGTTTCCGCAATACCTGAGCATTGGGCTGCGGTACCCGACGGGCGCCGATTCGATTTACCACTCGGTGCAACTCAAAGCGGAGAAGCGCCTGAGCGCGGGACTGACGTTTCTGGCATCGTTCACCGGGCAAAAGCTGATCGACGATTATTCGACGATCGCAGTGGTTGGCGGAAACGCGAACATTCAGAATATTTACAACCTGCGGGCGGAGCGCTCGGTTTCATCAAACGATGTTTCGCAGCTTTTCAACTTCAGCTCTGTCTACGAGCTGCCGCTCGGAAAGGGCAAGCGATTCGGCAATGGGTGGAACCGCGCCGCGAATGCTCTGCTGGGAAACTGGCAGATCAACGGCATTCTCACGTTTGCCAGAGGATTGCCGCTCGCGCTCACAACTCAGAACACTTCGGGTTCGGGCAGCAACGTACTGCGCCCGAATAATAACGGGCAGAGCGCCGCGCTCGGGGGCGCCGTCGAGAGCCGGCTGAACCGTTACTTCAATACCTCCGTGTTTTCGCAGCCGGCGCCGTTCACGTTCGGCAACCTGAGCCGCACGCTTCCGGACGTGCGCGCGCCGGGAGTGAGGAACCTGGACTTTTCGCTATTCAAGAACGTGCCGGTGAGGGAGCGGGTAACGCTCCAGATCCGCGCGGAGGCGTTCAACGCGCTGAATACGCCCCGATTCGGTGCGCCGAACACAACATACAGCGCAGCGCAGTTCGGCATCGTCTCGACGCAGGTAAACTCGCCACGTCAGCTCCAATTCGCTGCGAAGCTGCTATTTTAAACGCTTCAGCATGCACGGCCTTCCCGCCGCCGAGATCGTTTCCCGCCTCGAAGCCGTGCTGCCCGCATCGAACGTCACGCAACGATATCAAGGGCTGGTCGCAGGCAGCGGCGCGGCAACAATTCGCGGAATTCTCGTCGCCAATATTCCGAATGTCGCGGCGCTGCGGCGCGCTGCGGCAACGAATTGCAATTTCATCATCTCCCGGCAGCATCCCTATTTTTATCAGGGCGGCATTACGGATCGGGGGAACCAACAGACGTTGCGTGGCGATCCGGTAGTCGAGGCCAAGCGCAAGCTGATCGAGAGCGGATTGGCGGTTTACCGCATCGAGGCGGCGTGGGACGCGGCCAAACCGCGTTCCGTGGCGGCGGCGTTCGCAGCGGCGATGGGATGGCAGCCGGTAGCGAGCGGCGGATCCGGCAGAACGGTTTACTGCGATGTCGCGAAGACCACGCTCGGTGAGTTGGCAAGGCGAATCGTTACCCGCAGCGGCGCGCGCGGGCTGCGCATCACAGCCGAGGCCAACACTGCCGTTTCGCGCATTGCCATCACGCCGGGAATGGAATTCGGGAGCGAAATTATGGCTGCCGCTCTACGCGATAAAGCCGTGGATGCTGTGCTGACCGATGTCGTCCTCGACGTGGACGGCGGCTGCCCCTATATTCAGGACGCGATCGCTGCGGGCCGGAGAATCGGGCTCATCCAAACCGGCTGTGAACGGTTCGAGTTTCCCGTCGCGCAGGAAGTGGCGCGCTTCGTCAGAGGCGTCTTTCCGGAAATGAAAATGGATGTGGCGCCGGAATCGGAGCCCTATTGGATGGCATCGTGAGCGGCATTTCACGCAGGCACTTCGGTCGAACGGTGGCTGCCGCGCTGACCTCGCGCGCAGGTGCAGCCATCGCACCGCTCACGGCTGGACAGGCGATCGAGCGCATCGTCCAAAAGCTGGCTGCCGAAGGTGTCGAGCGGCGCGCGAAGACCACGGACACGATCAAAGTTGGCGATGCTGCGACGCCTGTGACTGGCATCGCCACCACATTCCAGGCGACCTTCGCGATGCTGAAGAAAGCAGCGGCGGCAAAGACGAATCTGGTCCTCAGCCACGAATCGCTGTTTTGGGGCGATGGCGTGAATCGCGCGCCCGGTCTGACGGACGATCCCGTGTACAGGGCGAAGCGGCAGTTCGCGGAAAAGAACGGAATAGTCGTCTGGCGCTTCCACGACGGCTGGCACGGCCGCAAGCCCGATCCGATTTTTGCAGCGCTGACGCGGCAGCTTGGCTGGGAGCGCTATTTTCGGCCGGCGCCGGATGGCGATACCGCAGGCCGCAGCGCATACGAATTGCCCGAAACCACGCTGGCCGCAGTGGCGCGGCACGTGCGCGAACGATTGGGGACGCGCAACGTGCGGGTTGTGGGCAATCCGCGGATGGCGGTCAGGCGTGTGGCCAATAGCGTTCACTGGTTGACCGCCTGCGTGCCCGCGCTGCGCACCGCCGATGCGGTGCTGGTGGGCGAGACCGGAGAACTGGACACTATGGAGTATGTGCGCGACTCGAACACGCTGGGCATGCCGAAGGGATTGCTCGTGATCTCGCATAACATGCTCGAGGAGTGGGGTATGCGGCCGGCGGTCGATTGGGTGGCGCAATTGTTCCCGGAACTGCCGGTCAAGTT
>JAFAQG010000525.1 GCA_019246575.1 Acidobacteriaceae bacterium | reverse complement strand
GATCCCTGACAAATACCCAGATCAGTGCTCGCATACAAACCGAGGACCGGGTACGATACGCCGCGTGTTTACTTCGACGGAAGATCTGCACGCGCGCCTCCGCGCCGTGAAATATGTCCTGAGCGACGCGCATGCCGCAGTCGTTTTTGACGCGTTGCGCAGCGATCTGGCGCTCTTGGTCGAAGGGCCGCCCGGCTCCGGGAAGACGGAACTGGCGCGCGCCTTGACCCTTGCGGCCGGCACGCAAATGGAGCGCCTCCAATGCTACGACGGCATCGGCCAGGAGGACGCTCTCGGCAGCTTCGATCGCGCTTTGCAGGATCAGTATCTCAAGATCGGCGCCGGTCACACGGACCTCAAAGAATGGCCGCGCCTACGAGAGCAGATCTATACGCTCGGATTTTTCAGCACGGGGCCATTTGTGCGCGCCCTGTTAAGCGAGAACCCCTGCGTTCTGCTCATCGACGAGATTGACAAAACTGACCCGGCTTTCGAAGCCATGACGTTTCAGCTGCTCGAAGAGTGGCGGGTCACCATACCGAAGCTTGGCACCATCGAGGCACGAAGCATACCGATTACGGTTCTCAGCTCCAACAACAAGCGCAGGCTCAGCGATCCGCTGCGGAGCCGGTGCGCTTATCTCTATTTCGAGTATCCAACGATTGAACAGGAGCTCGAAATTCTCAAACTGCGCCTGGGAACGGATCCTTCCTCAAGCTATCCCCAGATCGCCGGACTGGCGAAAGCGTTGCGCTCGTACCGTCTGCTCAAACCGCCGAGCATTCGGGAGATTCTCAAACTCGCGCAAGTGTTACGCGATCGCAGCTGCACCAGGATCACGCCGGGTATGCGAGACACAATGCTTCCCTTTCTGGTGAAGACGGCGGAAGACCGCGAAAAAATGTTACTGACGCACAACTTCAACCGGCTTTGCGCGGACGCGGCCAAACACGCCCGAGAATTTTTGGAAACAGGCGATGAGACCCCTTCCACTGCTGCCGAGGCTGAGTTGATGGAAGAAGCTGCTGCATGAAGCGGCTTTGGGCGCTTCTTCTTTATCTCCCGGCTGCGTGGGCCGAGAATCGGACAGCGATTTCGGTCTACCGGCCGTATGCGGAACAGATGGTCGAATACTACGCAGCGCAGTATCGCATTCCGGCCAACATGATCCGGGCTGTGATTCGCGTCGAGAGCAATTGGAACCCGGGTGCGGTATCGAGGAAGGGGGCGCGAGGCATGATGCAGCTGATGCCGGGCACTGCGCACTCGCTCGATGTGAATCACCCGCTTTGGATTTACCAGAATATCGGCGGCGGAACAGCGTATCTGGCATATCTGTACCGGCGTTTCGGCGGAGACTGGCGGCTGGCATTGGCAGCGTACAATGCCGGGCCGGCGGTTGTAGAAAAGCGCGGCCTGCGGTATTCATCACCTGGCGTATTTGCGTACGTATCAAGCGTTCTGGCCGAATATCGATTACTGCTGAAAGGGCAACCGCATTGAAAACGTCCACCCTGTTTATTGCAGGCCTTGGGTTCCGGGCACTACTCATGGGCCAAGCCTCGGGTCTGCCCGAAAACCCTGAGAAGACGTTGCCTATTGTCGAGCCGCACGTGATTCATGATCCGGCGGACAGTCATGCCGCGCGGCGTGTTTACATGCTGCCGCACTTTGCAACAACTGTTCGTATGCGAGATCCGGTGCAGAGCATCGTGCTCGGCGATACGAAACTGTTTCGCGCCGAGCACGATGAAGGAGATCCATTGCTGGTCATCGTGCATGCCCTCACCGCCGAGCCGGCGCAAACCAATCTCGAGATCACAACCGTTTCCGGCCAGCAGGTCATACTCTGGCTCGTTAGCGAGGAGCATCCGAAAGCTCCCGTTGACTTCGCGCTGCATTTTGACGCACCCGCATCGAGCGAGGGCGGTTCCTTCTGGCTGCCGGAGAACAAATCGCCCAGTGTGCTGATTGCACAAACAATGTCCGTGGACGGGAATACGGCCGCGAAAGAGGCTGGAGAGCCTTCACTCACGCGCGTGCGCTTCTCTGCGTTGGATGGGGACGCCGATTCAAAGACGCATCTCGATGAACTACTTAAGCGTCAGCAGCAGTCCCCGCTACCCAAGCTGTACGGGCAACACCCCGGACCGCTCAAGGACGACAACCATCTGAAGGCCGGGGTCAGCGAAGTCATCGATGGCGGCGGGACAGTGATCGTGCTGTTCAGCGTCGTGAATACAGCGCCGCACGCGATCGCGCTGCTTGCGCCTCAGGTGCAGCTGGGCGGACAGGTGAAAAAGAAATGGACCACCTCGGATCAGCTGCCGGTGCTCGCCTATCGGCTGGATCGGGAACGCCTCAAGCCCAACGGGCGGGCGAACGGTGTAGTCGTCTTCGAGCGGCCCAGTTTCAAACAGGCGAAGCAGTCTCTGTTTTTGCAGCAGGCCGATTCAGGCGCGGTCGATGAACCGGCACTGGCACCGATCGGCTTCGGAGTCTCGACCGAGAAAGGAGGCGTCGCCGAGTATGGAAACGCCGCAAAATAACCCGCATCCCGAGCCGGGGCATGAGGAAGCACACACAAGCACAGGCAAGCTGGAGCCGCACGACGGCTCGCCTTCGGATGAGACCACGGCCGAACTCAATGATTCCGAGGAGCACGAGGCTGCTCGAGAAACGGAAGAAATTCGGGGCGACAAACTTCGCGAGGCGGTTTTTGCCAAGAATGCAAGCCCGGAACCTGAAGCAAAAGTCGAGGAAGAACCAGTCAGCTGGTGGGAAAAGCTCAAGCATTCGGCCCTATACGGTAATAAGCAGAAGGCCGAGGCAGCAAAATCCTCGAACCGCAACAAACGCCGCCAGAACAAAACCGGCATGCTCGTCGCTAGC
>JAFAQG010000522.1 GCA_019246575.1 Acidobacteriaceae bacterium | reverse complement strand
CCAAAGCTCGAAGTATTCGAGACCTTCGACGGCGATCTGAACATCGCTAGCGTTGCGGACGGACCCGTTGTGGTAGTGCGGAATCGCGGATGCCGGAGTGCATTGATCGGCTTTGACCCGTTTCTTGAGCCGATGCGTTTTGCGGTCACTACTCCGCTGTTGTTCTCGAAGCTACTGCACTGGCTGACGCCCGAAGAATCTCGCATCGAAAACCTGAGCGCCCGGCACGTGGGAGTGGCAGCAGTCCCGGTGAG
The DNA here is from genome assembly GCA_019246575.1 of Acidobacteriaceae bacterium. Next base: position 3,588 of record JAFAQG010000522.1, on the reverse strand, counting down.
CGGGACGGAGAACCCGGACGAATTTCGTGTTCATGACGAGAGCGGCAACCCGGTACCGTTCTCGGTACGCCATAGCGAGCTGCAGGTCTTTACTGCTCAGCCCTCCGTTGTGCATGTGACCTCGGGCAATCGTGAGCAACTTGTCTCACTTACGTTGCCGGAGCTGGCGGAATTCGATTGGCGCCTGCCGCCTGGTGTATTGCAAGGTCTGCCTGACGGACGCCGTTCCACAACATCTCGAACCGACATGTGGGCCTCGTTAGCCGTCCTCGCTGCGCTGCTTCTGCTGATCGAGTGGATATTGTTCGGGCGTCGCCGAGTGATCGGGCTTGTCCTCAAATGCGCATCGATCGCAGTTATTGCGATTGCGCTGTTCAGGCCGACGGTGATCGTACCGCAGACCAAGGTTGGAGCAGTTGTCCTGGTGGACACGTCCAAGAGCATTACCCATGAAGACCTGGTCCGTGCTTCCGAGCTCATCGGCGACATGTCACGCCATAAGAAGGACAACTGGATGCGCGTCGTGCCGTTCGCTGCGCACACGCTCGATGCGTTGCCGGAACAAAACTACGGAGTGGTTCAACTCCAGAATGCTTCGACTAAAGCGCAGCCGGGTACCGACATCGAGGCTGGCTTAACCGAAACCATGGCTGCTGCTCCCGCCGGATACATACCTCGTCTCGTTCTGCTCAGCGACGGTAACGAGAACCTGGGGAGCACCGTTCGCGCCATGGAACAACTCCGTCGTATGCACGTGAGTGTCGACACGATACCCCTTTACGGCCGTTCGAACACAAGCCTGCGGCTCGTCTCCGTGTCGATACCTCAAACCGCGTACGCAGGCGAGCAGATTCCAATCGAATTGAACGTTGACTCGCCGCAACAGGGCCATGCGGCGATTGAGATATCGGCCGATGGCAAGCACCTCGGAACACAGTACGCCGATTTGAAAACTGGAAGCAATGTCGTTCACGTCAACGCTCGCGTGAAATCGACCGGAGCGACTGCCGTATCCGGCCGCGTGACGGCCGGAGAACTCGGCGAGGACACGTTCGAGCAGGCGATCGCACTCAAACGCGCCACGGTGCTTTACGTCTCCCAGGATCCGCCTGGCACGGAGGCAAATCTCCTTCAGGCTCTGAAGCAAGGCGGGTTCGAGATCACGACTGATCAATCGCTCATCAATAGCGGTCTTTCTACAGTTCAACTTATTCTCTTGAACAACGTTGATTTGAATACCTTCTCTAATCAGCAAAAACTCCGGCTTAAAGAATACGTCAGGAGTGGTGGAGGAGTGCTGCTCATCGCGGGCGAGCGGCAAATCTATAAAGAACGTAAGCAGATGGATGAACTCGACGCCGTCCTGCCGGCCGCGCTCGCACCTCCGAAAGCGCCCGAAGGCATCTCTGTCGCACTCATAATCGACAAATCATCCTCCATGGAGGGCCGCAAAATCGAACTGGCTCGTCTCTCCGCCATTGGTGTCGTGGAGCATCTGCGGCCTACCGACTCGATCGGCATCCTTATATTCGATAACTCGTACCAATGGGCGGTCCCCATACGCCGCGCCGGGGACAAGGCCGCGATCAAACGCCTCATCGCCGGCATCACACCCGATGGAGGCACGCAAATCGCGCCGGCACTCAGCGAGGCGTATCGGAAAGTGGTCGCATCAAAAGGCGCGTATAAGCATATCGTGTTGCTGACGGACGGCATTTCGGAGGAAGGCGATAGCCTTGAACTCGCCAGGCAGGCGCTCCAGCATCAGGTTACGATCTCGACCGTTGGTTTGGGCCAGGACGTAAACCGGTCATATCTGGAGCAGGTTGCAGCCGCATCCGGTGGGCGAAGTTATTTTCTCAATGAGCCGCAGGGACTCGAGCAACTTCTGCTCAAAGACGTCGAGGATTATAGCGGAACGACTGCTGTTGAGAAGCCATTGTCGGCCACAGTAGAGCATGAGACAGAAATTCTCAAAGACGTGGGCATCCAGCACGCCCCGCCGCTCAAAGGATATGCCAGATATGAGTCCAAACCCGGGAGCGATAGTGTACTCACCATCGGCGACGATAAACGAGATCCGTTGTTTGTCAGATGGCAATGCGGATTGGGTCGTACCGGCATCTTTACCTCCGATGCAAAGAGCCGCTGGGCTGAGGCGTGGATGACGTGGCCCGGTTTCGATAAATTTTGGATCAACGTTGCACGCGACCTGGTGGCTCGCAACAATCAGATCGAAGCCACCGCCCAGTTCGACACGGCAACAGGCGATGTCGTCGCGACCTATCGGTTGGCTGCCGGCGTCGAGCCACCCCGTCGATTGCCCCGCATGTTTGCGCTGGGTCCGAACGATTTTCATACCGATATTGAGCTGCGAATGATTGCGCCGACTGTTTATGAGGGTCGCTTGCACACGGGCATCACAAAGGGCTTGTTCCGGATCCGCTCGCTCGAAGATTCCCGCGATTTTCCCGAGGTGGGCATCTACATCGAGGACGAGGAATTGCGCGATAGCGGCGCGAACCTTTCGTTATTGCGCCAACTCTCTGCGATTACCGCTGGCCGCTTCAACCCTCCCGCGAGTGCTATCTTTGAAGCCCGCGGCCGTCGAACGTATGCGCGCTGGCAACTGTGGCCCGCGCTGCTTGCTATTGCACTCGCGCTTTCGATTGCCGAGCTCGTCACGCGCAAGTGGAACGGTGTCGTGCAGATTATTCGGGCCGCCGGCGCGCGTTCGAGATTCGCTTAATGCGGCTCGCCGGACGGATGCAGCGCATCGAGGTCGAATCTGCGTTCAACGTGCTCGTGAAGGCGCGCGCGCTCGAGGCTGCGGGGCGCGATGTTGTCCACCTTGAAATCGGCGAGCCCGACTTTTCCACGCCTGCTCCGATCGTCGAGGCTGCGAAGCTCGCTTTAGATGAGGGCTGGACGCATTATGGTCCGACGCAGGGCCTTCCCGAGTTGCGCGGCGTCATAGCGGAATACATCTCGCGCACGCGGTCGATTCGTGTCGGACCGCAGCAGGTGTGCGTTGTTCCCGGCGGCAAGCCCATCATGTTCTTCACCATGCTCGCGCTGCTCGAGCCCGGCGACGAAGTGATCTATCCCGATCCCGGATTCCCGATTTATCGCTCCATGGTCCGGTTCCTCGATGCCACGCCCATGCCCATTCCGCTGGTCGAGGAGCGCGGTTTTTCACTCGATCTGGATTCCCTTGAGAGCCGGCTCAGCCCTCGTACCAGGATGCTGATCCTCAATTCACCGCAGAATCCAACGGGCGGCATCATTCCCGAGCAGGACGTTCGCCGAATCGCAAAGCTCGTTCGCGATCGCGAGTTGATCATTCTCTCCGACGAGATCTATTCACGCATCCACTACACCGACACGCCCCCGTTCTCGATTGCGAGCATCCCGGGCATGTTGGACAAAACTGTCATTCTCGACGGCTTCTCCAAGACGTACGCCATGACAGGCTGGCGTCTTGGCTACGGCGTAATGCCCGAGTGGCTTGTCGATGCAGTGAACAAGCTGATGGTGAATTCGAACTCGTGCACTGCCAGTTTCACGCAGCGGGCCGGAATTACAGCA
>JAFAQG010000513.1 GCA_019246575.1 Acidobacteriaceae bacterium | reverse complement strand
GCGTCACGATTAGATCGCCAGGCTCGGCTGCAGCCGCAATAGCTTCAATAGCCTCATCCATGCTCGCGACGTAGTGAGCCGAGCGATGGCCATACGATTGAACCTTCTCTAAGAGAGCCTCGGATGTCACGCCTTCAATCTCTGGCTCGGAGGCCGCATAGATATCGAGCAGATACAAATCATCGGCTTGGTGAAAGGCAGTCCCGAATTCGTCCAGAAGGTGTTTCGTTCGGGTAAAGCGATGCGGCTGAAACAACACGCGAATCGAATGATAAGGGGAGAGCCGCGCCGCGGCGAGCGTTGCCTTTACCTCCGTCGGATGATGCCCATAGTCGTCGACTACTGTGATTCCGCGTTCTACTCCGCGTACGGAGAACCGGCGGTCAACACCCTCAAACGAAGCCAATCCCGCGCGGATATCTTCGAGCGGGACCTCGGTTTCCAAGCCCACGCCAATCGCTGCTGTTGCGTTCAGAACATTGTGCATGCCCCGAACTGACACGTGGAATGGGCCAAGATCGTCATTCCGGCGGCATACGCGAAAACTGCTTCCCGTCGGCGACAAATTCACATTCTGAATCTCTAAATCAACTTGCGCCGAGCGCCCGTAAGTGATGGTGCGCCTCTGAATTAACGGGAAGATTTGCTGCACGTTCTCATCTTCCATGCACAACACCACTGCGCCGTAAAACGGGACTTTGTTGACGAAATCCGTGAATGCGGTCTGAATCTGCTCTAGCGAGTCGTAGTGGTCCAGATGCTCGCGATCAATGTTCGTGACCACCGCAATGATCGGCGCAAGCTTCAAGAACGAACCATCGCTCTCGTCCGACTCCACCAGCAGCATGTTGCTCTTGCCCACGCGCGCACTCGATTCCCCCATCGCTGCAACTCTTCCTCCGACGACAACGGTCGGGTCCAGACCACCAGCGTTTAAGATCGAGGCCACCATCGATGTAGTCGTCGTTTTGCCATGACTTCCGGCAATGGCTATGCCGAATTTAAAGCGCATCAGCTCGGCTAACAACTCGCCGCGGGGGATCACCGGTATCTGCAAGCGGCGGGCTTCCGCAACTTCCGCGTTATTGCGATCAAGCGCCGAAGTCACGACCACCGCCTTGGCTCCTTCAATGTTTTCGGCCCGGTGACCCTGGTAAATCGTCGCCCCGAGTTTTGCTAAACGCTCCGTAATCGGACTCAGCCGGATGTCTGATCCCGACACTTCGTACCCCAACGTGAGCAGAACCTCGGCGATACCGCTCATGCCGATGCCTCCAATTCCGACGAAGTGCACATGCTGGGGCTTAAACAACATTTCTCACACGTATTGTTTCGGCTTTCGGATGACGTGTCAATGTGCAAAGCTGCCTTTTGCGGCGTCAACCGTGTTTTTTCTCGCCAGAGCAGCTTCTTCGAGTATTTCCGCTGCGCGCTCCGCAGCGCCGGGTCTTGCAAACTGGCGCACGCGGCATCGCATGCGATCCAATTCCCCGTTATTCTGCCGAAGCTCCTCGACTTCCTGAAACAATCGGTTGCCGTTCATTTCCCGATCCAGCACCATTCGCGCGGCGCCGGCTTCAACCAGAGCTTCAGCGTTTTTGCGCTGATGATCGTCGGCGGCAAACGGAAGCGGCACCAGGACCGAAGCCATTCCCGCCGCTGCAATCTCGTTAACGGATCCGGCACCAGCCCGAGCGATAACCAGGTCAGTCTCCGAAAACGCTTTGGGCATGTCTTCAATAAAGGGGAGCACGACGCCCTCAATTCCTGCATCCGAAAATGCTTCGCGCAATGACTCGTGTTCCGTTGCTCCTGCCTGATGCACAATCCGCACGGGTACTTCACGTTTCCGAAACATGTCCCAGCTTTCGCGCGACGCTCTGTTGAGGGTTCGAGCGCCGCGGCTGCCGCCTGTAATCAGCACGGTAAAGGTCCCTTCACGCTTCGGCGGAATCCGAAAGAACTCAGGGCGTATCGGCAAGCCGGTCACTTCGCACTTTCCTGCCGGAAACCACGCGCCTGTAGAGTCGAACCCCACGAGCGCCCGATAAATCCACCGCGCAACCTTTCGAGTCGCAAAACCCGGAATCGCATTCGGCTCCATAACGATCAGGGGAATTCGGCGAAGAAGTGCCGCCGCCATCACCGGTCCCGCAACGTATCCGCCCATACTGAACACTGCGTCCGGGCGGAGCCTGCCCAATAAACGCCAGGCACTTGCAATGCTCGCCGGTA
>JAFAQG010000511.1 GCA_019246575.1 Acidobacteriaceae bacterium | reverse complement strand
CCGGCGAAAGTGCGAGAGTGTTTTCAGTGCGCGGCTGTGTGCTGCAACCCGACGAAGAACAGTTTCTGCTCGTGACCGTGGAAGACATCACTGCTCATAAAGAAGCTGAGCGGTTGCTAAAGAGCGAAAAAGAGAGGCTGGCGAGCGAGGTAGAAGTCAAGACGCAGGCGCTGGGCCGCAGCCAGGACGAACTGCGCGCGCTGACAGTAAGTCTGTTCACTTCGCAGGAAGAAGAGCGGCGGCGGATTGCGCGCGAACTGCATGACGATGTGAGCCAGAGGCTGGCGGCACTCGAGATTGAGAGCGATGAAGCGGAGGGCAGCATTCCGGAGCAGGCCGCGGCCGCCAAGCAGGCGATGCAACGGATTCGGGCGCGCATCATGAAGCTTTCAGAAGACGTACGGCTGATGTCGCACCGGCTTCACCCTTCGATCATCGAAGACCTCGGTCTCAAAGCCGCGCTGCAGGCGCTGACGGAGGAGTTCGGCCGCCGCGAAAACATGATTGCAACCTTCTTGTCGCGAGACGTTCCCGACGATCTTCCGCTGCAGGTGTCGACGGCGCTGTACCGTATCACGCAGGAGGCACTACGCAATGTGAGTAAGCACGCCGGGCAAACGCACGCGCGCGTGTCTCTGAAAGGTACTCCGGAAGGCATTGAGTTGCAGGTGGCGGATTTTGGTCATGGATTCGACATTGACGGCGGACGCCCGGGGTTAGGACTGCTGAGCATGGAAGAACGTGCGCGGCATATAGGCGGCAGGTTGCACGTGCAATCGAGACGCGGCGACGGCACGAGGGTGAGTGTCAGCATACCGCTTGCACGTACTACGTAAAAACGGAGATTCTTACATGGCTTCGATACGCGACGTGATCGTGATGGGAGCGTCCGCCGGGGGCGTAGAGCCTCTGCAGCATGTGGCTCGCGAAATGCCGCAGGACCTGCCCGCGGCACTGTTCGTAGTCATGCACGTACCTCCACGGACGAAGAGCTTTCTGCCGGAGATTTTAAACAGGGCGGGCGGGCTGAAGGCGGTGCATCCGAGAGATGGCGATCCCATTCGACGCGGCTGCATCTATGTCGCGCCGCCGGATCATCATCTGGTCATCGAACACGAGCATGTGCATCTGACATGCGGGCCGAAAGAACAGCATCACCGGCCGTGCATTAACGTGACGTTCCGGTCAGCGGCATCGGCGTACGGTGAACGTGTTGCGGGGGTGCTCCTCAGCGGTGAGCTGGACGACGGTACGGCCGGTCTTTGGGAGATTCAGCGAAGAGGCGGCGTGACAATCGTTCAGAACCCCGAGGAAGCGGCGTTCCCGTCAATGCCACTCAGTGCACTCCGGGAGATCGAGGTTAATCATACCGTCACGGTGAGGGAGATCGGGCCTCTGCTCAGGCGTTTGGCGGGCGATGGCGAGCGCCCTGCGATAGACGCCGCGGAGATGGAGTATCAGGGGTTGGAGATAGATCCGGAACTGACAGATCTGACGTGCCCTGAATGCCGCGGCACGATTTGGGCGGTCAGCAGGGGCGACGCCAAGGACTACCGGTGTCGAGTGGGGCACGCGTACTCGCCGAAAAGCATGCTGGCTTCGCATTTCGCTGCCCAGGAGAAAGCGTTGTACGCTGCGCTCGTCGCGCTCGAGGAAGGAGCTTCGCTTACATCGCAGCTGGCGGATCAGTTCGACCCGGAGGTAGCGGAGCGCCTCCGTACGGAATCGCGGCAGCGGGAACATCAGGCCGAAGCGATACGAAATTTGCTGAAAGACAGGGTGTCTTTCGACATCGATGAGCAAGTAAAGAAGCGATAAGTAAGGAGCAGAACCGGACTGGCGAACGTACTTAGACATTTTTCTAGTTATCCGTTTGACCCGCGATTGCCGTCTCAGTTTAAAGCAACGTGGCTAATGGACACCTTGGAGTAATCATTGTCGATGATGACGCTGCCATACGCGAAATTTTGCGGGGCATCGCGGAGCGCTTAGGGGTCGATGTGCTGGCGGAAGCAGAAAACGGACGCGGAGCTATCGAAGAGGCCGAGCGGCACCGTCCCGAGCTCATGCTGATGGATGTATCAATGCCTGTGATGGGTGGCCTCCCCGCAACTCGTTATTTATGTGAGCGCTTACCCGAGATGCGCATCATCTTAGTCAGCCAATACGATCACAAGTTGTACGTCGACCAAGCGATGCAGCTGGGTGCGAGAGGCTACGTTTTGAAGGCCGCGGCGGCGAGCGAGCTTGGTCCCGCCATGAAGATCGTCATGGACGGAGGGACGTTCGTTTCTCCGCGCGTGGATTGCTGATATCGTGTCGGCGCGATTCGGTCGCCGGCGCGGCAGCACGTCGGACGGCTATGAAACGCCAGACTTCGGCGCGGCGCGCTAGCCCAAGTTCGTCAATGCGGCGGACCGCCGATCGCTAGTGTGCTCCCGCTGACGTTTTTTGCGCTGCATCCAACCGCGCCTGCGCACGCTGCACAGCTTCCAGCGCCGCATTCGACGCTTCTTCACTGCTGGCGTGCCGTAGCGCTTCAGAGGCGTTCTCGAGATCCCGGCGCGCGGCATCGGAGTCGATCTCATCCGGAAGCTCCGCGAAATCGGCAAGTACGCGCACGTGATTCTCAAACACTTCGATGAACCCGCCGGCAACCGCCATCGCGTGCGGCCCGCCACCCCCTTCATAGCTCAGGACGCCCGCGCCGAGCGCACCCAATAGCGGCGCGTGTCCAGCCAGCACGGTCATGTAACCATCTTTGCCGGGAAGCTGGGCCGCCGTCACCTGCTCATTGATGAAGAGCCGCTCAGGCGTTGCCACTTCAAGCTCAAAGGTATCGGCCATTGCGGACGATCAGGTCTTCATCTTTTCGGCGGCTTCGAGCACGTCGTCGATGCTGCCCTGCATGTAGAACGCCTGCTCCGGCAAGTTGTCGTGCTTGCCGTCGACCACCTCGCGAAAGCTGCGAATCGTGTCTTCCAGCTTGACGTACTTGCCGGGCCGCCCGGTGAACTGTTCGGCCACATGGAACGGCTGCGAGAGGAATCGCTCGATGCGGCGGGCGCGTGCGACGGTTTGTTTATCCTCATCGCTCAGCTCATCGATACCGAGAATCGCGATGATGTCCTGCAGGTCTTTATACCGCTGCAGCGTCTGCTTCACGCGTTGAGCGACGTCATAATGCTCCTGGCCGAGGATGTTCGGGTCGAGAATGCGCGATGTGGACGCCAACGGATCGACAGCGGGATAAATGCCGCGTTCGGAGATGGCGCGCGAGAGGTTGGTCGTGGCATCGAGATGCGCGAATGCGGTGGCCGGCGCGGGATCGGTGTAGTCGTCGGCAGGTACGTAAATGGCCTGAACCGAGGTGATGGAGCCGCGCTTGGTAGACGTAATGCGCTCCTGTAGCTCGCCCATCTCTGTTGCGAGGTTCGGCTGATAACCGACCGCCGAGGGCATACGGCCCAGCAGCGCCGACACCTCCGAACCTGCCTGTGTGAAGCGAAAGATATTGTCGATGAAGAGCAGCACATCCTGGCCTTCCTGATCGCGAAAGTACTCCGCAACCGTGAGACCCGTGAGGCCGACGCGCAGCCGAGCGCCCGGCGGCTCTGTCATCTGGCCGTAGACAAGCGCGACCTTCGATTTGTGCCAGTCGTGCGGATCGACGATTCCCGATTCCTGCATTTCGAGCCACAGATCGTTGCCCTCGCGAGTGCGCTCGCCCACGCCGCTAAAGACCGACACGCCGCCGTGCTTCATGGCGATGTTGTTGATGAGCTCCTGAATGATGACGGTTTTGCCGACACCCGCGCCGCCGAACAGTCCGATCTTTCCGCCGCGCAGATATGGTTCGAGAAGGTCGATCACCTTGATGCCGGTCTCGAACATTTCGAGCTCTGTCGATTGCTCCTCGAACAGAGGAGCAGGGCGGTGGATAGGCGCC
>JAFAQG010000509.1 GCA_019246575.1 Acidobacteriaceae bacterium | reverse complement strand
GGATTGGTATGCGCAAGATACCTGGAAAATCAGCCGCAGCCTGACGCTAGATTACGGCCTTCGCTTCGGCTGGTCCACGCCCTGGCACAGTAATCACAACCAGGAAGCCGGTTTCCTGCCCTGGTTATGGGATCCTCAACAAAGAGTTCAGCTCATCCAACCCGTCCTGGTGAACGGCAAACGTATGGGCTTCGATCCCGTAACTCGCCAGATCGTCGCCGTCACCGATATCGGCGCCGTTGCTCCCGAAGCCGGCAATCCTTACAACGGAATCGTCAACCGGCTTACCAATCCCGGATATCCACGAGGCCTACGCTATACCGATGGAATTAAAACCATGCCTCGTCTCAGCTTTGCGTGGGATCCGATCGGCGACGGCAAGACCGTCATTCGCGGCGGCGGCGGCTTTTTCTACGATACTCATGAGCGCGACAATTTTTCGAACGGCATCGAATACACTCCGCTCATCCAGGCCAATCCCGCCATCGAATACACAACCGTTCAATCCTTCATCAATTCGAAAGGGCTATTGTTCCCCGGCACCATTCAAGGCATCGATCCGCACCGGCACGTGCAGCTCACCATGAACTTCAGCTTCGGCATCCAACGCGAGATTGGTTTTGGCACCGTACCCGATGTCGCGTATGTCGGCGCTCTCGGACGCCATCTCGTCGCGCGCCAAGACGTGAATGCTACGCAGTTAGGCACGGATTTCCAGCCGCAGAACCAGGACGCGACCAACGGCACGCCGCTGCCTTCTTCTTTCCTCCGGCCTTACAGGGGGTGCGGCTCAATCGATATTACCGTTACTGCGTCAGCTCCAGCTATCACTCGCTGCAAACACAAATCCGGCGCAGATACAAGAACAATCTCACTTACGGACTCGTATGGACCTGGTCCAAGGCGATGGATTACGCCGACACCGATTCGAGCACAGGCGCGGATGTCAGCTCCGTTGTGAGCCAGAAGGTCTGGAATTACGCCGAAGCCGGGTACGACCACACGCATATCATGCGTATTTATTGGACTTACAATCTCCCTCGAGCCAGCGCGGTACTGAACTATAAGCCGGTCAAAGCCGCATTCGATAACTGGCAACTCTCCGGTATTGCCACTTTCCAAACCGGCGCACCCATGGGCATTAACTATACCTGGACCACCACACCGGATATCACCGGCTCCACCCAATCGGCGCGCGCGTTGATTCTCGGCAATCCGAGTCAGCTACCCGATGCCCATTCTCCGCTCATCGCCTTCAACAGCGCTACGATCGCAGCGGAATCCCCGGCCTTCTGCGAAGTGCCGAACACAGCCGCAAGCTGCTGGGGAAACGCGGGGCGGTACGTCTTTCACGGCCGGGGAATTGATAACTGAAATATCTCTCGTTCAAAAATATCCCGTTTCACAGCGAGCAGCGCGGTATTCAATTTCGCGTCGAAGCCTAGAACGCTTTCAATCACACGCAGTTCATTACAGTCGATACCACGACTAAGTTCAACCCCACCACGCTCCTGGCCACCGAGGGCACCTTCGGGCAATACACCGCCGCCGCCGATGGCCGCAAGCTGCAACTCGCGATGCGTTTGACATTCTGATCTAACGTCGCTCGTCCGTGTCGAACCCGAGGCCAAGTCCCCGCGAGCGGGATCTGTTCTCGCGCGCCTAGAAGATGACACGTAATGCGAACTGCATGATGCGCGGATCGCGCGCAGTGTTGATAGTTCCGGCCGCGGCGGTCGTGTTCTGGTGCGCCTGATTGTAGGTGATGGTCGTATTCACGGTTGCGAACTGGGTGTGATTGAACGTATTGTACGCTTCCGCGCGGAACTGAAATTGCCAGCGCTCCCGAATAGAGAAGTTCTTGAAAACCGACGTGTTCCAGTTGTTCACGCCCGGCCCGCGAATGGGCATTCTGGGCGAGTCCCCGATGTTTGCCACCGTGATGGGCGGGCAGCCGTTCACGGTACAGGAGGCGGGATTGATCGGCGTGGGTTCGGCGAAGGCCGCGACGTTGAACCAATGATCGTACGATCGCTGGCCAGCAGGAACGTTTGGATTGCCCACAATCACGGGACGCGGGGCATCTCCGCCGCGAGTGAAGTTCACGCTGGGACTGGTATTCATCGTGATGGAGAGAGGCTGGCCGCTGATGAAGCTTGTAATATCCGCAATCTGCCAGCCATCGAATACTGCTCGGACCGCGCGATTCGGGAATACACGGCTCAACCGAGGAACGTCGTAAAGGAAATGGAACGTCAGAACATTGGGCCGATCGTAATTCGCCAGCCCGTAGTTCCAAACGCGGCGATTCAGATACAACGCGACCTCATTGGAAGCCCCGGACGGAGCGGCGGTGCTGTCGCCTTCTGCGTAACTAAATGCCTTGGACCGCGTGTAGACGACTCCCAATTGCACACCGTTGGCGTAGCGCCGCGTGGCCTGAATCTGGAGCGAGTGATAGCTCGAGTTGCCTTCGAAGATCTGTTGCGGGATATTTCCGTAGCCGGGGTACGGACGGAAGTAGTTATCGGACAGAGGGGTGTTCGTTTGCGGATTCTGGTGCTGGGGCAGGAACTCGGCGCCGAACGGCACCGTATTGAGCTGAATCGTCTCGCCGAGGTGGCGGCCGAAGCTGCCCACGTAGGC
>JAFAQG010000470.1 GCA_019246575.1 Acidobacteriaceae bacterium | reverse complement strand
ATATCGCTTTGCTTACGCCAGCGGCTTCTCCAACGAACACCGCGAGTACGCAGTTGTCTGCCGAAACGTCGGCGGTACCGGGTCAAGGTATTTCGATTAACAGTCAGCGGAACTTTTCAAACAGCTTCGTCGTCGACGGATTGTCGGCCAACGACGATGCTGCAGGGCTTGTAGGGAGCTTCTACGGGCTGGATGTCGTAAATGAGCTACAGGTGATCACCTCCGGTGGGCAGGCGGAGTTCGGCCGTGCTCTCGGTGGATACGCCAATGTGGTCACAAAGACCGGCACAGATTCGGTGCACGGCGATGCCTATGGGTTCTTTCGCAATCAACGTCTGGACGCCGCGAACGCACTGACAAATACGGATCTTCCTCTGACTCAGGCACAGTACGGGGCTTCGCTGGGCGGCCCGATCGTCAGGGATCGTTCCTTCTATTTCACGAATTTCGAGAGACGGGACTTAAATCAGGAGGGCGTCGTCACCGTCGCGCGCGCCGATGTAGCAGCCATTAATTCAACGCTCGCGAGCGTCGGATACAAAGGACCGCCGGTTCAGACAGGCCTGTATCCAAATCCGCTTCACGCCAGCACGTTTTTCGGCAAAGTAGATAGTCAGTTATCGGCTCGCGACCAGTTCAGCACGCGCTACAGCCTATATAGTGTCCAAAGCAAGAATTCGCGCGGCGCGGGTGGCCTAAACGCGTTCAGCGCAGCTGCAGGACTACAGGACTTCGATAATACCGTCGCCTTCAGCAATATCTTCACGCTATCTCCGACGACCGTAAACGAGACGCGCGGACAGTTCACATACAGCTCTCTCGAAGCGCCGCCAAACGATCCCATCGGGCCGGCGGTCAGCATCTCCGGTGTGGCCTCATTCGGCACACTCTCTGCTTCTCCGACCAGCAGATTGAACAAGCAAGCGGAGATCGCCGATAACATCGCGCACCGTGAAGGCGCACATGCGTTCAGGGCGGGTGTGAATTTCCTGTATAACGACCTCGCTATCACGTTTCCGCAGTCGATTCACGGCAGCTATTCATTTTCCTCGCTCACTAATCTCGAACGAGGAATTTATAACAACTCAGGATTTACGCAGTCGTTTGGAAACCCGGTTGTCCTGCAGACGAATCCCAACCTCGGCTTGTACGCGCAGGACGAATGGAAACTCAGTCCGAGTCTGACGCTAAATTTAGGTTTACGCTACGATCTTCAGTTCTTGAAAAAGAGGGAGTTGGATACCGACAATGTATCGCCGCGCGCGGGATTTGCGTGGTCTCCGTTCGGATCGCAAAAAACGATCCTGCGGGGCAGCTTTGGGCTGTTCTACGATCGCATTCCTCTACGGCCTCTCGCGAATGCGTTGTTGTCGAGCGGAAACACGACAGACTTCACAAGTGCAACGTTTGTAACCGTCAGCCTGTCTCCCACGCAGAGCCAAGCGCCGGTGTTTCCACATATTCTGACCAGCTTACCCGCCGGCGTATTGGTCAACTACACAACTATGGATCCTCACATCCAGAACGCGTATGCGGAGCAGGGCAGCTTGCAGATCGAACGGCAAGTTGGAGCGCACAGTACCGTGAGTGTCGGCTACGAGCATGTCCGTGGACTGCATCTCATCGCATCCATCAACCGAAACGCGCCCACCTGTCTGGCATCGGGGACTAACAATGGGTGCCGGCCCAATCCGAATTACGGCAACAATAAGCAGTATTCGTCAGCGGGAGATTCCGAGTATCATGGCTTTTCACTGTCGTTTGTGCAGCGACCGGTTCGGTGGGGTAATTACCGGCTTTCTTACACTTACTCCAAAGCCTTCGATGATCTGGGTGAGTTCTTTTTCAGTTCACCTATAGACAATTCGAATATTTGGCAGGACTGGGGACGATCGGACGACGACCAACGCCATCGGGTGGTCTTGGACGGCAGCCTTCATACAGGCATGACCCTCGCCAAGACACTGCGCCAGCGGCTCACGAATGGCTTTGAGCTCAGCGGAGCCCTGCAGTATTATTCGGCTCTCCCCTTCAACATCACTACGGGCGCGAACACGATCCAGGGCACGACAGCGCGACCGGTCGTAGGCGGAGCATATATTCGTCGTAACGCCGGCAACGGTTTTGATTTTTTTACCGTGAATACCCGGTTAACCCGGTCGTTCGCGCTCACGGAACGGCTGCGAATGCAAGCCATAGCGGAGGCGTTCAATACCCTCAATCACCGCAATAACCTCATACCGAACGGAACCTTCGGTCCGGGTTTATATCCAATCAATCCGCTGCCGAGCTTCGGGCAAGCTACAGCAGTTGGAGATCCGAGAACCCTTCAACTCGCAATCCGCCTGACCTTTTGAAACAGCCATGCGGCCGGGAGTGGAACGCGCAATCCGCAACACTATAAATTGGTAGTAGCGGCTTATCACGGACACATCGCCGCCGCACGGCAGGCCCAAGGCCGTGGCAAATTCCGCTTCTCTATACTGAGTTCGTGTCGTTCAAAGTTGGCATCGATTACAGGCCGCGTGGCGATCAGGAAGTTGCGATCGAGCAATTAACTCGTGGTGTTTTCGATGGCGAGAAGCATCAGGTGTTATTGGGCGTTACGGGATCGGGTAAGACGTTCACTATGGCCAAGATTATCGAGGCTTGCGAACGCCCGGCGCTGGTATTAGCGCATAACAAAACGCTCGCCGCGCAACTGTACCACGAGTTCAAAAGTTTCTTCCCGCACAATGCTGTCGAATATTTCGTCAGCTATTACGATTACTATCAACCGGAAGCGTACATCCCCTCGGGCGATATCTACATCGAAAAAGAAGCGACAATCAACGACGAACTGGACAAACTGCGGCTCTCGGCCACGCGTTCCTTATTCGAGCGGCGCGATTGCGTTATCGTCGCGAGCGTTAGCTGCATTTATGGGCTGGGCTCGCCGGAAGCGTATTACGGCATGCTGCTGATGCTTGAAAAAGGACAGCACATCGGCCGCAAAGAACTTCTGCAGCGCCTTGTGGAAATTCTTTACGACCGCAATGATAACGATTTCCGCCGGGGAACCTTCCGGGTTCGTGGCGACGTAATCGAGCTGTATCCGACATACGACGACAACGCGTATCGGATCGAGCTCTGGGGCGATGAAATCGAGTCGCTCAGTCAAATCGATCCTGTGCTTGGACAAGTGAAGCAGACGTATCTGAGGCTGCCCATCTATCCGAAGACTCATTACGTGATGGATGCCCCCACACGCGAGCAGGCCATGAAGAGTATTGAGAACGAACTGCAGTGGTGGCATAAGGAGCTGGAAGCTCAAGGCAAGCTGATCGAAGCGCAGCGTCTCTATCAGCGCACTATGTTCGATCTGGAGATGATCAAGCAGATCGGATACTGCCATGGCATAGAAAACTATTCGCGGCACTTCTCGGGACGTCTGCCCGGAGAGCCTCCCCCCACCCTTCTCGATTACTTACCGAATGACGCCCTATTGTTCATCGACGAGAGTCATCAGACGATACCGCAGTTACAAGGGATGTATCACGGCGACCGGTCGCGGAAGAACATACTGGTCGAGTACGGGTTTCGTC
>JAFAQG010000002.1 GCA_019246575.1 Acidobacteriaceae bacterium | reverse complement strand
CACAAATGTCCGGGACGCGGACACGGCCCGTCGCAACACGCACCCGCTGCTCCGGCAAAACGATCCACAATCGCGCGTCCGCTTCTTCGCTGAGTTTTCGGGTGAGCTTGCCCTGCGTGAACGCGTGTCTCCCCTGTCCCACATTTCGCTCCAGAATTACGCCATCAATGTATTCGCAATCCGGCGAATAGGAGGTCTGCATGTATTCGTCGAAACTGGCGAAGTTGGGTGCCGTCGCCATGCGTTTGCTAGTTATTCTCCGGAGGCAATATATCGATGAGGCGGACTTCGACGCCCAATGCCGGAGCTGTCAAGTTGCCGTCCCGCACTTCCAGCGGCGGATTGTCCAGCTCGAAGATCCAGGCGCGTGAACGGTATGGATCGATCACCCACACGTACGGCACGCCCATTTCCTGGTAATCGGCAACGGCGGCATTGACGCGCGTCCATCGGTCCTCTGGCGATAAGATCTCGACGCACAGACGCGGCGGTTTCGTGACAACCTCTTCCAACTGCTCGAGCACACAGAGATCCGGAATGCGTATACGCATGGCAGAAACTCTTACGCGGTGGTCCGATGTCGCAACGAGCCCCTTGGACCTCGCTTGCTGCCTCAGTTCGGCGCCCAAGCTTAGCTGGGTAAACGCATGCCGCCCTTTGCCCACATTTCGCTCCAGAATTGCGCCGTCGATGTATTCGCAATCCGGCGAATAGGAGGTGTTCAGGTACTCATCGAACGAGACGAAATTGGGAGCTGTCGCCATACTCTCCGCTTACATTGTGACGTAATTCTGTCTTCGCGGCCGCTTTCGGGTAATTCGGGTTGCTTTCGACTTCACGGATCTGCGCCGTGTGCCGGGCCGAATGAGCTGCCATCAAGAGCAGAAACTGATATGCGTCCATCGATCCCGCGGGGCTTTGGGTGACATGCACACGCAAAGGGTCGTCGGTCGCTTTGGCATAGGCAATATTCCGATCGCGTTTTTCTGTGAAGGCGCGTACGGCGTCCTCCGGGGTTGAAAAATGTCCGCTCGGCACCAACGGCGCTGGAGCGGTTGCCTTCTTGCTCCGGTCTTCTACTCGCGCTACGAGCTTGCGATCTGCCTCAGGTGTCGCCGACCCGAGCCGGGGCACCGCTGGATTCTGCAAAGCCTTCTGCGCGAAGCCGCTCAACAGATCCTCGGATAAAATGATGTGCTCGGCGCACTCGGCTACCGACCAGACATCAGGCGCCGGTTTGAATTTCCATTGCGCGGCGCTCAGGCCTGAGATGCTGTCGAGCAGGTTCTTCTTCGATTCTTCGAGCTGTTGAACGAGAAACGCGCGTTCATCGTCCGTCATGGCGCCGTTGCCTGTCGCGAAGAGTGGCGCCGCGATCAGGAAGAGGGTGAGCGCAGTTTTCATGCAGTCCTCCTTGACTGAAATCCATTCTTGCACCAACCGAGCATGCGCGGCATTCAGACGATCGCCGGATACGTGATGCGCAAACCGTCAACGCGCGCCCAAGCTGTCAGCTTGTGCGGTTTCGCATTGGTCTCGCTGAAGATATCGGTCACGATCACGCCGCGCACGAGCAAAGCGTCGCCGATCAACGAACGATGACATCTCCAAGGCACCGCCTCCGCGCACATCATGACCGTTCGCTTCGCTTCCGCTTTATCAATCAAATTTTCGACAGCGGCAGCGAACTCGGACGTCTGCATGTAATCCGCATAGCCGCGGAAGGAAGCATTTTCCCAGCCGGTGTTGAGGGAGTCTTTTCGTGTCCGTCGCAATCCACCGAGCGCCGGCAAATGCACGTAGTCGATCTCATGCTTGGCAAGAAAACGCGCCAGCTCCTGCTGCTCAAACTGCGGATTGCGTCGCGAGCGCGGCACGGTTCGAATGTCTGCGAGCAGTTCAATCGAAAACGCGCGCAGTATCTTCAAAAAATCATCTGACGAACGGGTCGAGTGCCCGATCGTAT
Source organism: Acidobacteriaceae bacterium (assembly GCA_019246575.1). The sequence goes on along the minus strand of JAFAQG010000002.1, from coordinate 816 downwards.
ATACCGTTGTCACGGCGCCAAAGGCTTCACTCGCAACACTTCTTTTGCATCCACGTTTTCAAATTGCATGGGAAAGCTTTTTCCCGCGTAATAGGCCGGCCATTGATCCTTGTAGTGCCCGGAAGCCACGAATCCCGATTCGCCGGTGACCAAGTTCTGCACCGATTTATCGAGATCTCCGAGATCGACAACCATGCGCTCAGAGGGCCCGAGCGTTCCGGTCGTCTGCTTGACGGTTGTCCCCGCTCCGCTCATCTCCACCGGGCCGATATCGAAAAAGCGGTCGACCAGCGGCAATTCCTTTCCGACTGGATGTTCCAGCTTCCACTGCAGCATGCGACCCCAGCGCCACTTCGTTACGGGCGTGCCTTGTTGCTTGCGCCCGGTCTGCACAGCGGCGCTGAAATTCTCGAGCAGCCAGGTGTCCCAGTCGTCATGCGCAACCCATCCCGCGGGGCGCGAGCGCAGCAGATTTTCGAGGATCTGGGGGCGCGGGAGAATATCCGGAACCTGCACTGCCGCGCCACGGAGCACCGGTTGTGTAACCACGCTGCGCCCCGGTTTTCCGGTTTTCTCCTGCGAATTCTGCGGCTGCGATTGCAATTTGGCCGAGGTGGCCTGGTTCATATCGGGCCGTAATAACGACACGACCAACATGGTGCCAAGCTGGTTATTCAGCAGCTCGGTCATCATGGGCGCGGGTTGATCTTTGTCCATCTGCCCGTTCCAGCGCTGCAGCACGGCCACGCCCTCGCGCACCAGTGCGTCAGTGGCACTTCGCTTCATGCAAGCCGCGACGACTTGCTGCGCGAGGAA
>JAFAQG010000567.1 GCA_019246575.1 Acidobacteriaceae bacterium | reverse complement strand
AACCGGCGCTCCACTTCGTTCCGTAGCTGCTCGATTCTCGAGACCGCGGTGGACAGCAGCACTTCGAGCCTTTTAGACCCAGCCGTAGCTTCGGAATCGGGATCGAGCTCAGTACCCTCGGATACCCACAGCACTTCGGATATCGGGATCTGCCCGGAAGCGACTGCCGCCCCTGCCTCCATCAAGAGCTCCTCGGTCAGGCCAAGATGCGAGAGTCTTCGCAAAATTCTGGCGTTGGCCCGCTCCATACGGCGCGCCAACTCGATTTCCTCCTCGCGCGTAAGCAGCGGATAATGCCGCAGGTCGCGCAGATAAACCCGTGCGCCGCCGCTGCCAGCCTCCGCGTCCGACACAGTCGGCAGCGGCGATTCCTCCAGCGGCGATTCCATGAATAGCAGTTCCGTCATGCGTCACTCCCTTTCTTCCCCATGTCTCGGGAGTATATGAATTTTTTGAGCCGATGCAACTCGACGCTAAGTTATTGATTTCCGGTAGCTGGAGCAAGAACGGGCGGAGTGCCCGGCACAGCCGTTGGAATTTCGGCTGTACCGGTTGTGGCCGTCAGGCCAGAGCCTCGTGATGCGCCGTGTCTGACCGGCGGCGGGGCATGCCTGGCCATGGCACATGGTTTCTGGAGGGCGGCTCCATCTCGGCTTGGCCAGGAAACAGGCCGTAGAACTCGCCGCTCATGGCCGCGGCTTCCGCCGCTTCCTCTTGAACCTCGATCGCGCCGGGATCCCCAAGCTGTTCCTCCGGGAGGTAAGAATCCTCTTCTGGAACGGCGCTACCCGCATCGCATTCGATCGCGCTGGCGGGCGCCGGTAAGGCCACCAGCTGCCGGAATTCCGCCGTATGCGCGTGCAGCAGGCGGGCCATCTCTTCGAGACTCTTGGCGCGAAACTCTAAGCTGACCCCGTACTGAATACTACTCTTCTCGCCCACTTGCACCTTGTAGGGGCGCAGAACGAATTTCAGCGGGATGCCGGCCACGCTGCCCGCTTCCGGGTTGCCCCGGCCGGTCATGAGCCGAATCTGGTCGAGCGAACCGGCCAGCTGAGCAATGGAACGAAAGCCGGTTGTATCGAATTGACACGAGCCGCCGAGCGTCGGGGCGTTCATCAGTTGGAACGTCAGTCTGCCGTGCGGCTTGCATTGCCGCTTGTCTCCGATCGCGAACCGGCAGCCGGCCGTATAACAGCCTCCGAGGATCGGGAAGAATCGCTGGTTCTGCTTGCGGGCTTGCTCCGCTAAAGAGCGTTCGTCCGGAGACTGCGCCCACTCCACATTGCGGCGGGCATCGATACCGTTCCCCTCGCACAGCAACTTCGATGTCGACCATGCCTGAAAGGAAGCGTCGAACGCCTGCTCATTCAGAAAGACAATATCGATCTCGGTTGGAACCGGCCCGTGCAGCTCGATGGTGTCGAAATCGTGAACGAACTTGCCTTGCGAATCGGTCCGCAGAAACGTGAAATACGGCAGCTTCCGTGGCGCGTTTCGCTCCGGCGCCGTCTTCCGCTGTTGCCCATAGAAGGCTTCCGCATCCGCGCGCTGTGGCACCCGCTTCACTTGGCCCTGACGCTTGCCGTTCACATATGTTCCGAGTTCGACACACCATTGATGATTCTGATCAATCCACACATGCACATCAGGCCCGGTCGGGACCCCAATGCCAACTTTCAGAACACGAACCTGCCGCACAATGGAGCGGCCGTTCGGCTCGTGCAGCACACCATAGAGCTTGCTGCGATCAATGTTGATGGTCGTGCTCATCTCGCCTTCCTTCCTGTGACACTTACCTTCTTGCTGATTCGGACTCCCGGAATCTCGAGATCTCCGTTCGAGGCCTTTGCCATGGCCGCAAGTAATTTCGTATTCGCCTGCAGCACTTCCTTCTGCATGCTGCCGGCAACAACTGCCTGAGCAAGCAGAAGAATATCGGTGACCTCAATTTCGAACTGATCGCGCGTCGAGTATCCTTTGGGACGGGCAAACGATTCGGTTTCCACCACCGGAACCAGGATTTCCATAGCTCCGAGCGAAGCCAGCACTTCCTCGGAAGCGCCGGATTGGCGGGCCGCCTCGATCATCTGTTGCTGCATCGCAGAACTGGCTTCCGTAGCAGCTTGTTGCCGGACGCGCGCTGCCTCTGCCTCGAGTTGCCGGATTTTGAGGTCCAGCGCGGCGATTCCCTGCTTCAACTTCTTTTCGAGTGCGACTACCGGATCGAGATCGTCGTGCTCGGCTTTGCACGCGGCAGCGTGGGCCTCCTTCAAGGGGCGCTTGATCGGTTCGTGATAGCGTTCGATTTCATCCTTCAACGAGAGAACAGAGGCAAGCAGCTCATTCGCCCTGGCAAGATCATCCACATTGCCAAACGACAGCGCCTGAATTTGTTGCTGAAGAGCGCTGGTGCGCTGGTTGAAAGTGGAACGAGCATCCGAGGCCACGTCGTCCTCGCCCGCTTCAGGCGCTTGTGCCACGTCCTCTTCATGGCTGATCTGGAGAGCGCTCTCCCGCTCGGCGGCACGCCGGATGATCTGGAGTGCCGTGGGTTGCGGTGCGCTGCTCGAAAAGAGATTACGTTGCGGAAACTGTGGAACGAGTGTAGGCATGAGAATTCCTCCTTCTCTGCTTTGCGTGCCAGACGACTGCCGCGGCGGCGAACACCTGCCAGTCGTAAGGAAAGGCGGTGAGTGTATGCTCGCGAGT